>JADFTG010000341.1 GCA_022560365.1 Chloroflexota bacterium
GGCGGACATACGGGCTCTGGAAGGGAACCGTGCACATGGCCTACGCACCCTATTTGCTGGCCACTGTCCTGAGCTGGGCAGCATCAATGGATCGGCTCTCACAGCTGGCATCGGAGTATCGGAGAACCCAAAAGCTCAGCATTGCCAATAACAAGTCGGAGGAAGAGCAGTTCACGATCGTAATCGCTGAAGTAATGGAATACGCTGCCGCCGAGCTTAGGCATGCTGATCTGCCCGTTGAAAAGTCCCTATCCCTAAGTAATGACGTCGATCTTTCTGTCCCACCCCCGGAATGGAGACCAAGGAGCCCTGCTCAATCGAGCAACAAAGAAGAAATGGAAGAACAATCGCCATGATGAGACAAGACAGGTTTACAGAGGGCGCGCAGGAGGTGCTGTCCGCGTCGCAGGAGATGGTGCGGCGCGACCGGCACGCCCAGTGGGACGTGGAGCACGTCCTGATGGCGCTCGTCAACTACGACAAGGGGATCACGCCCGAGATCTTCGAGAAGCTGGGGGTCGACCGCACGAAGCTGCGGCAGACCGTCGGGCGCTCGCTGGAGGCGAGCCCGAAGCTCTCGTACGACGTGGTGCAGATCTACACGACGCCGCGCATCGTGCGGCTGCTGGAAGCGGCGAACGCCGAGGCCGAGCGGCTGAAGGACGAGTACGTCGGCGTCGAGCACATCCTGATCGCCGTGTCGGACGAACGCGAGGGCGACGCGGCGCGCATCCTCAAGCAGTTCGGGATCGAGAAGGAGCGCCTTTACCAGGTGCTGCAGGAGGTCCGCGGCGGCGCGCGCACGGATAGCCCGACGGCGGAGTCCAAGTACAACGCGCTCGAGAAGTACGCGATCGACCTGACGGAGGCGGCGCGCCAGAACAAGCTCGACCCGGTGATCGGCCGCGACGACGAGGTGCGGCGGCTGATGCAGGTGCTGAACCGGCGCACGAAGAACAATCCGGTGATCATCGGCGAGGCCGGCGTTGGCAAGACCGCGATCGCCGAGGCGCTGGCCCAGCGCATCGTCGCCGGCGACGTGCCGGAGAACCTCAAGGGCAAGCGCGTGATGGCGCTGGACATGGGCGCGATGGTCGCCGGCTCGAAGTTCCGCGGCGAGTTCGAGGAGCGCCTGAAGGCGGTGATGGACGAGATCAAGGCGACGCAGGGCGAGGTGATCGTCTTCATCGACGAGATCCACCAGGTCGTCGGCGCGGGCGGCGCGGAAGGCGCGATCGACGCCTCGACGATGCTCAAGCCGGCGCTGGCGCGCGGTGAGCTGCACGTGATCGGCGCGACGACGCTGGACGAGTACCGCCAGCACATCGAGAAGGACCCGGCGCTGGAGCGGCGCTTCGCGCCCGTCTACATCGACGAGCCGTCGGAGGAAGAGACGATCGAGATTCTCAAGGGGCTGCGGCCGCGCTATGAGGCGCACCACAAGGTGACGATCACGGACGAGGCGATCGTGGCGGCCGTGAGCCTGTCCAATCGCTACGTCACAGACCGCTTCCTGCCGGACAAGGCGATCGACCTGATCGACGAGGCGTCGTCCAAGCACGTGATCGACGCCCAGAGTATGCCCGCCGACGTCCGCGAGCTGGAGAAGGAGATCGAGAAGCTCGATGCAGAGGCCGAAGCGGCCGCCGAGCGCGAGGACTGGGAGACGAACGCCACACTGAAGACGGAGCTCGACCCGAAGCGCGCCGCCTTTACGGAGAAGCGCGACGAGTGGCTGAAGGAGAGCGGCCAGGACGACATGCGCGTCAGCGAGGAGGATATCGCCGAGCTCGTCGCGGCGATCACCGGCATTCCGGTCAGCCGCATGCTCGAAGAGGAGGCCGAGAAGCTGCTGGAGATGGAGGAGCGCTTGCACGACCGCGTGATCGGCCAGGACCAGGCGATCGCCGCGATCTCGGACGCGATCCGCCGCGCCCGCGCCGGACTCAAGGACCCGAACCGGCCGATCGGCTCGGTCGGCTTCCTCGGCCCCACGGGCGGCCGCCAGACCGAA
>JADFTG010000042.1 GCA_022560365.1 Chloroflexota bacterium
TCACCGCCGAGGCAGTGGGAAGAAACCTGGATGCCCGGGTCGGGGATCGCATCCACCGAGAGGATGAGGGGATCCGCACTGCCGGGGCCGTTGTTGTGGTATTCGTCCACCAGCAAGTAGTCGTAGCTCTGGCTGACGGCCACGTCGTTAACAATGGTGTCGCCGTTGATGTCGGACAGCGGCGGGACGAAGCTGCCGGCCGGGACGCTGAGCGCGATGTTCTTCACGTCCTGCGGCACCGGACAGGGCTCGCCCTGAGCCTCGAGGCCGCCCACGTTAGCGGTGAGATTTGGGATGGCCGTCGGTGTAGCACCACCATCGACGATGATGATATCCGTGAGTGTGAGTGAGCTGATGCCGAGGCCTACGCTCTTGAGCGCGATGCGGGCCAGGACGCCTTCGCCCGCCTCTTCGGGGCCGACAGCGAGGTCAGCGTTGGCGACGCTGAACGAGCCGTCCGTGTCCGGCATGGTGTCGTTGATGGGAGTAAACGGGCCACTGCCGGGGATCGCGGCCAGCAAGAGCGTGGAGTTGACTCCGACCACGTTCAGATGTGCCGGGCTGTATATCAGCTTAAACTGGAAGCCGGAGATCTTGTCTCCTGAGTCAATCCCCTTGACGATGACGTCAAGGAAGAAGATCGTCCCGACTGCCACACTGCCTTTACAGGGGTCAATAACACCCAAAGGCCCATTGGCCGGACTCTCAAAGGTGTTGCAGTCGATGTCGTCGGCGTCGGTGGTTCCGTCGAGGCCGTTGTCAATGGTATCGCTGCATGCCGGAAGTGGAGAGAGTACCAGTACGCCGTCCTCAACCGGGTTTAAGGGCGTGTAAACGGGCACTGGGTCCATGTCGATGGCGATCAGGTCCACCGTACCCACGGGGTTAGCGTGGACGGTTTCGCTGCCGCCGCTGAGCAGACTCCTGGCGCCCAATAAGGCAAGGGCCACCAGGGCTATTACTAGAAAGGAACTGATAGTAAGGCGTTTCATCGCCGCACCCCCTTTATGAATGTGTTCCTTTTTTCTTACCGCTTGCTAAATAAAACTGTTTGCGTATTTGATTTGTTACATCCAGCCCCCCGGCATGGGCCCGGGGGCTGGATGTTATAAGGCCCGCCTAGTTCGGCACCGTCCCGGTCTTGTGGTCGGCACACTTATTACCGAAGACCGGCTTCAACTGAAGCACGTCGACGATGTCGATGTTGCCGCCGGTGCCGTTTATGTCATGCCGGTCGCTCGGTGTGCCGAAGACCGGCTTCAACTGCAAGACGTCGACGATGGTGATGACCTTGTCGTTGTCGAAGTCGACCGGCCACGTGTCGGTCTCGCCGAGGCCGTCGGAGCACTTGTCGTTCGGGTCGGTGCCCATATCGGTCTCCAGCGCGTCGCTGTAGCCGTCGTAGTCGCTGTCCGGGCTGTAGCTGGATCCGATCGGACCAATGATGGCGAATATGTCGCAGATGCCGTCGTTGTTGGTGTCGGCCAGGCCGATGCAGACCGGCATCACGTTGGTGGAGCGGACGAAGCTGCCCTCACCGGTGGAGGTCGTGTCGTTCGGGTCACAGGCGTTGGTGATGCTGTCCCCCCTGGGGCCGCCGTCGGGCGCCGCGATCAGGTAGGTGGTCAGCAACTCGCTGTTCAGCTGAAGCGAGAAGTCGTCGGCAATGCCATCGCCGCCGGCCAGGTCCTGGCCGCCGTCCGCGATGCTCGGGCAGCCGTCCTGGGTGTTGGAGAAGCAGTCACCGTCCTCGTCGACGCCGTAGTTGTCTCCGCAGAAGACAGCGTCCATGGGAGGAGACGTCGAGCCGCCTCCAGGGGGTCCAGCTCCACTGTCGGGGTCACAGACGTCGTGGAGACCGTCAAAGTCGGCGTCAGTGAAGCCGGCCTGGAAGGGGCAGGTGTCGTATGAGTTCTCGCGGCCATCGTTGTCCGCGTCGCGTTGGCCATAGCTGTACTGCCAGAACTCGTACTGCCCTGACGAAGACGGCGCCGTCAAGCGCGTCTCGCCTTCAGGCGTCAGGCCCAGCAGCATCGTCTCCACAAGAAGCGGCGCGCAGAAGTCGCCGATGGCGCTGGGGGACGTAACACTGGCCCCGACGTCGTTGAGGAGTGACAGGGACAGGTCCCAGTCCGTGGTGCCGGTGAAGCCGAAGATGTGAGGCTGGTTGTTCGTGTTCACGGCGAACGGCTCCAGCTGGCGCGCCGAGAACTGGAAGAAGCTCAGGAGCTGCCAGTCGCCCTCGACGAACGTGGCGCCGGTGTAGCGGGCCAGGGGAACGATCGGTGGGATGCTCCCGTTCGGTCCGCCGAAGTAGTCAAGGTCGGGGTCGAAGACCTGCGGGTAGATGGACGGCATGGCGCCCACGAACGCCGAGGTGGAGTCGGCGATAAGGTCGCTGTTGGCGTCGGTAACGATGTTGGACCAGCGGTCCGGCGTGCCCTCAGCCTGGACGGGCAAGCTGCCGGTGGTGGACGAGTCGTAGAGGACGAAATCGATGATCAGGCCCGTGGTGCAGGCGCCGCTGAGGACGCCGAGGTTGATCACCGATGTCAGTCCGCCCACCTTGTGGCCGTCGATGATGTCGGCGTCCGCCGCCGTCACGAACTTCGGGTTAGCAATAGTGATCACTGGTGAGCCGAAGTTGGAGTCACCAAACGGCACGTCGAGCGTGACGGTGAGGTCGGGGTTGCTGCTTGTAGCGGCGCTCCTGTCTGCACAGAGAGGATCGCCCTTCAGATCGTTGTCAACGGGTTTGATCGGCGGGCTCCCCGGAAAGACTGTCGAAAGCGCGTTGCAAAGACGCACGTCGCTGTCCGGAGCGTAAGTAGCTGCGTAGGTCGTATCCGAGGATGCGAAGGATATTAGAACCGCCGCCAGTATGGCGAAGACCCCAAAACTCGCTAGGCCGGTACGTATATCCGGCAGATGCATATCGTCCCCTCCCTTTGGGCTCTGATGCTGCATTTACAGCTTATTCGTGGCTCGATTAAGCCAGAGGCACGAATAATTGTCAACCCCTTCTGAACCTGAACACACGTTTTCTTCACCGGTTATGGCTACACTCTTTCTTCGTCAATAGATCGCGCGGCGTTGGCCCCACGTCGAGATGCCCCTTAAGATAAGTGCTATCTCGTTCACACAAGGAGGCGAACTCTGAACAGGATATTGATACTGCTTACCGTAGCTGGCACACTGCTGGCGCTGGCCGCCGCCTGCGGTGATGACGACGACAGTGAGCCGGCGGATGGCGCGGCGACACCGACGCCAACGACGTCGGCAGGGGCCCCGGACACGAGTGACAATGGAGACAGCCCGACGCTGGCGCCGTTTTCGCCGGGCAGCGGCCAGGGGCCGGAGCCCAGCGGCCGGATCGCCTACTACACGTTCCGCGACGGCAACCAGGAGATCTACATCATGAACGTGGACGGGAGCGACGAGACAAACCTGACGAACCACGAGGACCAGGACTTCGAGCCGGACTTCTCGCCGGACGGCGAAGAGATCGTCTTCGTCTCCGACCGGGACGGAGGGGCGCACCTCTTCATCATGAACTCCGACGGCTCGGAGCTGCGCAAGCTGACCTCCGGCCAGGGCGGCTACCTGAGCCCGCGCTGGTCGCCGGACGGCCAGACGATCGCCTTCAGCCGCTCGGGAACGATCTCCGTGATGAACGTCGATGGTACGGATATTCGGTCGGTCTTCGATCCGGGGCGGCAGGAGACGGCGCCGCCCTGCGAGGGGCCGGGCTTCGTCGGCGGCTGGTCGCCCGACAGCCAGCGCATCACTTACTATTCGGCGAGCATCACACGCGGCATCGCTGAGGTGTGCATCATCGGCGTTGACGGCACCGGCAGGCAGATCATCGCGAGCGACGACGTCAACACGCACGCTGAGCCGGTCTGGTCTCCCGACGGACGTTACATCGCCTACCGCTCGATCCGGGCCGGCCGCCACGAGATCTTCGTGGTGGACCTGGAGACGGGTGAGGAGACCCGGGTTACCGACAACCCGGCCATCGACACAGAGCCGGAATGGTCGCCGGACGGTGAGTGGCTCGCCTTCGCCGCCTTCCGCGAGAACGCGGGTCAGAACGAGGACATCTACATTATGCGCAAGGATGGCTCGGACGTCCGGCGCCTGACCGACGACCCGGCGATGGAAAAGTACCCAATATGGGCTCCGTGAGGCCCGGCCTCAGCGCCGCGGGACTGGCGCTCTTGGCCCTGGCTGCCCTGATCCTGGCGGCCTGCGGGAACGGCTCAGGCAACGATTCCCCCACGCTTCTGGTGAACAGCCTGGCCGACACGGACGAGCGCGACGGCACGCTGACGTTGCGCGAGGCGCTGCTCGTGGCCACGGGACAGATATCTCTCGCCGACCTGGACGACGCCGAACTCGCTCAGGTGGACGGCGCTGCTGGGCCGCAGTCGGACGACGTGATCCGCCTCGACGAGGCGCTCTCAGCCGGCGCGACGATCGCGCTGGAGTCCTCGTTGCCAGTTCTCAGTTCCGGCGGCGACACGATCGACGGCCGTCCCGTGGGGGGTGAAGAAGCGCCTGGCCTGGTGATCGACGGCAGCGCCGGCGCATTCACCTGCCTGCGCATAGATTCGTCGCGGAACGCCGTTCTGGGCGTCGAGTTCACCGCCTGCCGCACGGCGATTCTATTGGGGCAGCAGGCGGCGGAGAATCGCATCGGAGGGAGCGGGCCGGGAGAGGGGAACGTGATCTCTGGCAACGTCGTGGGGATCGAGCTGCGGGGACGGATGAACCTCATTCAAGGGAACTACATCGGCATTGACCGCTCAGGCGAGCAGGCGGATGGCAACGACTTCGAGGGCATCTGGATCACTCCGCTGGGCAAGAGCAACACTATCGGCGGTCCCAACCCCGGTGAAGGCAACGTCATCTCCGGGAATCCGCTTTTCGGGATCAGCATCGACGGCGCTTTCGGCAACGTCGTGCAGGGTAACGTCATCGGGCTGAACGCTTCGGCGACCGTCGCCGTGGGCAACCGCTATGGCATCAACATCCAGGCGGGGGCGACGGAGAACATCATCGGAGGGGATGCGCCGGAGGAAGCTAACGTCATCACCGGCAACAACACCGGAGTGCTCCTGCGGGACCCAGGGACGAGCGGCAACACCGTCCGCGGCAACCGCTTCGTAGTCACGGCTCGTGGGGACGAGGTGACTAACGCGGCCGACATCTTCCAGGAGGCGAGTGCCTCCGGCAACGTGGTCGAAGACAACGAGCTGAAGTAACGCCGCAGCGCTCGCCTAAATCGGCGGCCCTATCTGGATGGAGCTGTCATTGATGTTCGACAGCTCATAGGAAATCTCGACGGTAAGCTCGCGCCCGTTATCGTACTGGCCCGTGCCGGAGAGGGCCATCTTCACGATGTAGCCACCCTCGTCGGCCACCCAGACGTCGCCCGAGTAGACGTTCACGAAGCGAGCCGCGTCGCTTCCGGCGCCAAAGCTAGGATGGTTATCGGGCAGGTCGCTCTCCAGCGAGTCAAAGTGATACTTCTGGGCGGAGATGCCGGAGATCGTCTCGGGAACCGATGCCAGGCCGCTGAGGAAGAGATCGGGCGCGAGGGCTTTACAGGTGTCGGATGGGAGATAAGGGACCGGAAAGCTCTGCAACCCCGCGAGAGGTTGCGAAGTCCATCTGTCGTTGACCAGGAAGAACACGGTTTCCTCGAATACCGTTAGAACGGTGTCGCTTGACGCTGCCTGTCCAGGCGGTGCGGCAATTACGATTGCGTAGTTGCCGTCGGCGAAACTGCCACGGATCGTCCGCTCATGCAGGAACGCGTCGGGCCGCCTGCCGTCGCTGTCATCCATCGACGGGGCTCGGGCAGCCAGGTCCAGGACCACGTCTGTCCTGTAATTGTAGGAACGAACGCGCACAAACGCCTCGCATGAGACGCGGCCCTCCGCAACCACTATGTCTGCGAACCCATCGTCGTCGTCCCCCCGGAGGCCGACGACCACGAGCGTCACGACAACGGCGATGATGCTGACAGCGGCGAAAGCGTATAGAAGACCAATGCGTGATTGCAACGGCTAGTCCTACCTCCTGAGGCGATAACCAGGCGTCCAGTACGACTCTGGCGCCACTACTCCGGCTCCACCAGGTTGAACACGTAGATGATGCCGAAGTCCTGTTGGCCATCCCCGGGCCCGTCTGCATCCTGGGCGACGGCTATCAGCTCCAGACGGCCGTCGCCGTTGACGTCGGCGGCAACCAGCGCGTTGCCGAGGCGCCCCTCCTCCTCGCCACCGTAAACCACCATCCGCTCGGGGATCTGCGTCAGGCTTGTGAACCCAGTCACCTCCGCGATCTGAATGATGTAGATCTCGCCGCTATCCCTCCGCGAGTTATCCGGACCGTCCGCGAACGCGAGGCCCAGGAGCAGGTCGTTAGCCTCTGCTTCGGTGAAATCGGCGACGAGTGCGGTGCCCATCAGGTCGCCGCTGTCCGGCGCGTGGACGGCGATCAGTGGCCCGAAACCATCCGCCAGGTCGATCTCCTCGGGCAGCGTCTCAGAGCCCAGGAGGACGTAGGCTTCTCCGGCCGAACTGGCGGCGTTGCCAACGCCGTCGGCCAGGCGGGCCGTGATCACGAGGTCGTCCACGCCGTCAGCGTTGACGTCGCCCGTGGCCAGGTGAAAGCCCAGGGTGTCGCTGCTCTCGGCGCCGTACAGGCTCACGTCCGCGTCGCCCTGCGCAACGAAGAAGTCGCCGGCCAGGTCTGGTCCGCCGAAGAGCACGTGCACCTCCGCCGCCACCGGCCGGTCGCCGTCCGGGCCGTCTGCCGCCTCGGCGGTGGCGATGATGTCGTCGAAGCCGTCTCCGTTGATGTCGCCGGCAGCGACTGTGTCGCCCAGCTCGTCCAGGCTGGAGGCACCGAAGAGCGCTGCATCGTACTCGCGGGCGCGGGCGTTCATCTCCGTGGGCCAGTTGCCGCGTCCGAAGTAGACGTAAACGGCGCCTCCCTGAGTCGCCTGCACTCCGTCCTGCGATGGGCCGCGGTCGAAGGTTGTGCCCACGATAATGTCGGCGGTGCCGTCTCCGTTGATGTCGCCCGTCGCCAGGTCGTCGCCGAAGAAGGCGCTCGTGTTGGCGCCCAGCAGCGTGACGTCAGCGATGTCTGTGGCCAGGTCGATCTCGTCTGGCAAGTTAGTGCTGCCGAAGATGACGAAGGCCGCACCGGACTTGAGGGGCGGTGGTCCTTCGCTCACGGCGAACGGCGCCCCCAGGATGATGTCGTCCAGGCCGTCTCCATTGACGTCCGCCGCGGCAGCAGCGAAGCCCAGGTTGTCCCCGGCTCGCTCGCCGTAGATAACCAGGTCGTGCTCTCCCGAGGACAGGTCGACACTGCCCCCGAGACCGCTGGAGCCGAACAGCACGTACGCCTCGCCGGCGTCCTCGCGCTCGTCGCCGGGGCCGTCGGCGAAGCGCGCGCCGATCAGGATGTCGTCGAAGCCGTCGCCGTTGAAGTCGCCGGCGGCCAGGCCGGGCAGGTCGGAACGCAACTCGCCCTCGCCGGGTCCGATGATCGTCAGGAGCGGCTCCGTGGCCGCCAGGTCGATAACGCCCGCTGCCGAGACCGGCACGGGCGACTCGCCGGGATCGCCGCCGGGCGAGGTTGATGTCCCAGGACTGGTGCCGTCGGTGGGCGAGGTGGAGCCGCCATCGTCGCCGCCGCAGGCGGCCAGCAGGAGCGCCAGCACGGCGGCGAGCAGCAGGGGGAAGAGCGTCTTCTTGCCGGTCATATCCGCATCAGCTTATCGGAAGCCAGGGGCGGCGGCCAGAGGTTGCGTCCCTTGCCGCGCTCACGCGTCGGTCTGGCCGATCGCTGAGCAGCCGGACGGCAGGAGGATCTCCAGGCCGGCCAGGAAGCGCATGATGTACAGCGCGTCAACCGTATCCACGTTGCCGTCGCAGTCGATGTCGCCTACCTCGATCGCACCGGCGATGCCGCTTGTCACGGTCGGGCAGTCGCCGCTGTTGTCGCCGTCGATCCCCGAAAAGGCCAGCAGGATCACCAGGACGTCGCCTGTGTCTATGCCGCCGCTACAGTCCGCATCGCCCTTGGCAATCGGCCCAGGAGTTGGCGTCGGTGTAGAAACGCCCGTCGG
>JADFTG010000342.1 GCA_022560365.1 Chloroflexota bacterium
AGCGTGTCAGCATCGACCCGCTCCAGAAAGAGGACACCCAGCGGGACGCCGATGAGCAGACCCAGATACAGGCCGGGCAGCCTGCGGATCGTCACCTGCCCTCGCACCTGGGTCAGTAGTGCGATGTTGGTTGCGAGACCAAGCAGCAGCGACACCGGCACGGCTTCCTTCGGCTCCCAGGCGACCGCCAGCAGCGGCACCAGCGTCAGCGAGAAGCCGAAGCCGGTTACTGACTGCACGGTCGCCGCCGCAAAGGCAACGACGATCGCGAAGATAATGATCTCCGCGCTCATGGCGCTAGCGTAAGGGCGGCCGTCTGGCCGCCCCCGTTCGCTGGTTGCAAGCTGCGTTGCCTAAAAGACCGTGTCGCCGCGTAGCATCTGCCTCGCGATGGTGCGGCGCTGGATCTCGCCGGTGCCGTCCGGAATGCGCAGCGTGCGCGCGATACGGAAGCCCTCGTTCAGCGAAAGTTCATTGGACAGACCCATTCCGCCGTGCACCTGGATCGCCCTGTCATAGGTCGCCTGCGTCTTCTCGACAGCATAGGCCTTGCACATCGAGATCTCCTTGACTGGCAGGCGGCCCGTCGCCGTGGCGGCCTCTATCAGCGCCGCCGTCTGCAGCACCATGTATTTCATCGTATAGATGTCGATCGCCATGTCCGCCAGCATGAACTGGATCGCCTGGTACTCCGAGATCGGCTTGCCGAAGCTCATGCGGTTCTGTGCGTACTCCAGCGACCGGTCCAGCGCATAGCCGCACATGCCCACGCAGTTAGCGGAGATCGACAGACGCCCCTCGGAGATGCCGAACATCGCGATCTGGAAGCCCTGGTTCTCGGCACCGATGAGCCGGTCTGCTGGAACGCGCACGTCCTCGAACGTCATCGCGCCACAGTCGCCGCCCGCGTGGCCCATCACGGGCAGCACGCCATCGAAGCTGTATCCCGGTGCGTCCGTTTCCACGAAGAAGGCGCTCATCCCGCCCTTTCTCTCCTTGATCATCTCTTCGTCCGTGACGGCGAAAATGATGGCGTAATCGGCGTACGGTGAGTTGGTGATCCACGTCTTGCTGCCGTTGATCACCCAGTCGTCGCCGTCACGCTTCGCCGTCGTCTGCACTCCCCAGACGTCGGAGCCGGCGTCCGCCTCGCTGAGTGCGAAGCAGACGGTCTTCTCACCGCTGGCGATCGACGGCATGAACTCCTTGCGAACCGTTTCGCTCACGGGGACGAGCATGTGCGACGGTCCGTCCACGAAGGACGCGAGCGTCGGCTGACTGAGGAAGCCCTTCGCCCACGTGATGAGCGGCCGGCCGGGCCCGTACTTGCGGTACATCGCCTCCTCGACGAACACCATGATGCGTATGCCGAGGCCACCACCGCCGACGGACTCCGGCGCGAACATGCCGTAGTACCCGGCCGCGGCCGACTTCATCCGTACCTGCTTGCGCGCCTCCATGGCCTCGGGCACGGCCTTGCCGTTCTCGTCGAAGAACTTGCGCTCGTCGATCAGGAGGTCGCCCAGGTCCTGCTCAAGCGGCAGCACCTCGGCGTCGATGAACTGTATGAATCCAGTGACGGCGCCCTTGACGACGTCTCGTATGTCTTCGGGGATTCCGATCTCCGACGGTCCGGTAACCATGGGGCAGGCCTCCTATCGTAAGCGGGTCTCAGTATATCGGGCGCACGGCCCAGCTTCTACGGGCCGTTAGGACTGCGCTGCCGCCAGCGCCTCGCCGATATCCAGGGCGCCCGTATAGAGCGCCTTGCCTATGATCACACCCTCGACACCGATCAGGCGCAGCCGCTTCAGGTGCTCGACCGCAGAAACGCCGCCCGATGCGATCACCGCCATCGGCGAAGGCAGACAGGCCGCGTGCTCCACCACCTCCTGTATCGCCGGGAAGTTCGGCCCGCCCAGCATGCCGTCGCGCGAGATGTCAGTGTAGAAGATGCGCTCGACACCGAACTCGGAAAGCTGTCGGACAAGCTCCAGCGCACGCACTCCC
>JADFTG010000343.1 GCA_022560365.1 Chloroflexota bacterium
TCCTCCAGCACCTGGAACGTGCTGCCGCCCGCCTCCTTCACCTTGGCCAGCCCTTCGATGAACGTCACGATCGCCCCGGCCGCGTCCCGCTCGGCGCCCGTTGGGGACGCCGCGCGGACTACGCGCCGCCGCGTGCGGCCGCGGCCTGCTTGCCCCTGCGCGACTCGCTGAACCACACGCGGCCCTGCTTCGCCGGCTTCGCCGGGATCGTCCTGAACTGGCAGTAGATCGCCGTCTCCGTCCCGGGGTTGTGGAGCTGGTAGTAGTAGCCTGCCTTGATCTGCACGAAGTCGCCGGGACCAAGCGTCAGCTCCTCGCCCGGCTCGATCCCCCGCACGTGCAGCTTGCCGCGCCAGACCAGGAACGTGTGCTCCGAGCCAGGGTGGCAGTGCATCTCGTCGGACTGACCCGGCTCGTAGCAGTTGATCACCACCCGTGAGTCCTTGAGCTTGCTCAGCATCACGAAGCTCGAGCTCCGATTGGGATCGTCCGCGTGCTCATCGAGGTTGGACACGAGCCAGCCGTCGCTCTTGAACTTCAGGCGGCTCTCGTAGTCGAACCGTGTATCCGGCCGAGAAGTCTGCGTCATCGTTGGCCTCCCTCTAGGCTGCGCTCCCGCGGGAGGACTGTATGCACACGAGGGGGCGGCGTCAATCCGCGCATCGGGTAGACTTGTGCGCGGCGACAGCAAAGGAGGCCGATCGATGGCAGAGATCGTGCTCGGGATCGCTTCGTCCCATGCGCCTCAATTGGAGATGCCGCCCGGCACCTGGCGGGCGTACGGAGACCGCGGCCGCACCCTGGCCAAGCACTGGTTCGAGGGGAACACCTACTCCTTCGGAGAGCTCGTCGAGCTGCGCGCGGGCGACCACTTCGAGAAGGAGTGCACCGAGGAGAAGTTCGAGACGCGCTTTGCCGCCTGCCAGCAGGCGATCTCTCACTTAGCGGAGACGATCGCGAAGGCGGCTCCCGACGTCTTGGTCATCTTGGGCGACGACCAGCACGAGTCCTTCCAGGACGACAACCTGCCCGCGTTCTGCATCTACTACGGCGAGAGCGTCGACGACGCACCCCGCAACAGCGAGCACCGCGCGACGTTCGGCGACGCGAAGATCGGCAAGCGGCCGTCGCAGACGCTCACGCAGCCCACCGACGCGGTCCTCGGCGAATACCTCATCGAGACGCTGATCGAGAACGAGTTCGACGTCACGCGCTCCAACAAGCTCCCCGTCGGGCGCGGCGACGGCGCCATCGGGCACGCGTTCTACTACGTCTACCGGCGCCTGATGGACAACCACCCCGTCCCGAGCGTCCCGCTGATGGTCAACACGTACTTCCCGCCGAACGCGCCGACCGCGAAGCGCTGCTACGACTTCGGTGCTGCCGTCGGCCAGGCCATCCGCGACTGGGACAGCGACAAGCGGGTCGCCATCGTCGCCTCCGGTGGGCTCAGCCACACCGTGATCGAGGAGGACCTCGACGCGCGGATCCTCGACGGCCTGCGGCACGACGACAGGGAGAAGCTCCTCGACTACGCGGACGTCCGTTTCCGCGGCGGCACATCGGAGATCAAGAACTGGATCGCCCTCGGCGGCGCGGTGGCCCCGACCGGGCTCCGCATGGAGGTCGTGGACTACGTCCCCTGCTACCGCACCGAGGCCGGCAACGGCTGCGCCATGGGCTTCGCGGAGTGGGTGTAAGGAGCCGGAGCGAAGCGTAGGCGCACAGTCAGACCAAGCGTGCGCCGGGCACCGGGGGCAGAAGCAGCGCGTGCCGCTTCAGTCCGGAGCCGGAGCGCAGCGTAGGCGCACAGTCAAGACGGGGCGAGATCCTTCGCTTCGCTCAGGATGACGGTTGGGAGCGGACCGAGGGTGAGTGGCCCAACCGTGAGCTTCAGTCCGGAGCCGGAGCGCAGCGTAGGCGCACAGTCAGGAGCGACATGACGCAGACGCACGAGACCGAGCCGACCTACCGCCTGGAAGTGGCGGTCGCCCCACGCTGGT
>JADFTG010000043.1 GCA_022560365.1 Chloroflexota bacterium
AGCCCAGCACCGCGACGGTGGTCGGCGTCTGGCGGGCGACCGCTGCCGCGACGGACCAGTCGAGCGTGCCGCCGGTGCCGCCGTAGGCCCCCTCGACGTAGGGGTCGAGGAGGACGATCGCGCTGCCGTGGAAGTGGGTCATGAGCTCCTCGGCCGTCTCTTCCGGGCGCACCTTCAGGCACTTGAGGATCGGCCGCCGGATGTGCTCGTTAAGCTCCCACGGCTCGGAGCCGGAGAGCTGCACCAGGTCCAGTCCGCAACCCTCGGCGATGTCGTTGATCGTGTCGGCGTCCTGGTCGGCGAAGACGCCGACGAGGAGCGGCCGGCGGCGGCCGAGCGCCGCCTCGATCTCGGCTGCGCCGGCGTCGTTCGAGACGTGCTCGCGCTGGCCGAGGCTCTCGGCGATGCGTCCCGCCTGGCCGAGCGTCACCTGGCGCTGCGAGGGCGCGAAGACCATGCCGACGAAGTCAGCGCCGAACGCCGCGGCCGCGCGCGCGCTGACGGGATCGGAGACGCCGCAGATCTTAACGAAGGTCATGGCGGGTCGGGCCCCCGCACATAGTTGATCGACAGAGTAACGGGAGTCTTGGCTGGAATCTTCATTTCAGCGAGACGGTCGCGAATGGGAACCAGGGATACTTGGACAATTGACTCGTTACCGACTTCCTTATAGAAGAAGTCATCGCTTTCGTATTCGAGAATCCAGGTGTCCTCACCCGTTCCATGAGATTGCTCGAACTGGATTTGTATGCGTCCGGGTTCAGAGGGCCTGCTTGGAAGAACGTGACTGTAATACTCTGGAGACTTCTTCCAGACGGAAAGAGGTTTGGTCACTTTGAGTTCTTCCCAATTCAGAACGGTTAGCGGGTGCTGAAATCGCGGCTCGATCTCTACATCCTGCGACGTGTACACTCGGATCGCTAGTTCTTCGGCTACGCTCCGGACGTACACGTCGTGTTGGAGGAATCTCTTTGCTGTCGTTGGCTTGAGCAGCTCAACGCCAAACGCTCCATCGATCACTATTCCTGACGGCCTTGCGATATCCATCAGGCGCGAAGCTAAGTTCAGCAGATGGCCACTATAGTCCACTATCTCATCACCCGAGACAATGCAGCACGCAGTGCCGCGTGCGATCCCGATCCCGATTCGGTCGGGCGTCTCCACGTTTACCATAGGATCGCCCTTGCAGATTTGACTGAACTCCTTGTGGCATGCGAGGGCACTTTCGACGGTCTTGCGGGCCATCTCTTGAAGGGTCTTCTCGTCAAAAGGAATGGTCACCAAGAGTCCGTCCCCCGTCGCTTTGAAGAAGTTGCCAAAAGGAAAGTACTTGTCGATCAGCCGGATGTATACCCTCTTGATATACATGGCGACATCAGGCGACTCGTGAGACTTGCTGAACTCAGAAAAGCCCCGGATATCCGCCACCACAACGATCACGAACTCTGACTTTCCAGTAGCGTCGTCGAGAAGGCTCCTCAACCTCCTGCCCTGAAGTTCTGTCTCGCTCATCCCAGTAGCTCCCGTATCTTGTCGGCCGGGTCGGGGGCGGTGACGACGCTCTCGCCGATGAGTACGGCGTCGACGCCGGCGCGCTCCAGGCGGATCATGTCCTCGCGGGTGAAGATGCCACTCTCGGAGACGACCGTCGCCTCGGGTGGGGCCAGCGGGCGCAACCGCTCCGTCGTCGCGAGGTCAACGTTGAAGGTGCGGAGGTCGCGGTTGGTGATGCCGATGAGCGGGGCGTCAGTGACCGGGGCGCGGGCCAGCTCCCGCTCGTCGTGCACCTCGATCAGCGCGTCGAGGCCGAGCGCGCCCGCCTCTGCCATGAGGTCACGGAGGAGCGAGTCATCGAGGATGGCGGCGATGAGGAGGACAGCGTCAGCGCCGTTGGCGCGCGCTTCGTAGAGGTGGTACGGGTCGATCGTGAAGTCCTTGCGCAGGATCGGCGGGCCCTTCGGCAGCGCCTCGCGGACGGCGCGCATGTAGCCGAGGCTGCCCTGGAAGTGCTTCTCGTCTGTCAGCACGGAGATCGCGGCCGCGCCACCCTCGGCGTAGCGCCCGGCGAGCCAGACCGGGTCGAAGTCAGCGCGAAGGAGGCCGCGCGACGGCGACGCCTTCTTCGCCTCGGCGATGAGGCCGATCTTGGGGCCGCGCAGCGCCTTCGCGAAGCCCCGCGGCGCGGGCGCTGTCTCTGCCTGCCGGCGTATCTCGGCGAGCGGTACGCGCTCCCGGGCGGCGGCGAGCTCGTCGCGCTTGTCGGCGACGATGCGGTCGAGGATCGTCTCGCTCTTTTGCGTCATCTGTGATCGATTATCCCACGCTATCCAAACGTCCTGGTCAGCTCGATGAACGTCGTCAGCCGCTCTTTCGCCGCGCCGGAGTCGATCGACTCGGCGGCGGCCTGGAGCCCGTCGCGGACGTTGGGCACGATGTCGGCGGCGACGAGGGCGGCGGCCGAGTTGAGGAGCACGATGTCGCGCATGGCGCCGGCCTCGCCGTCGAGGAGTGCGGTCAGCATCTTTGCGTTCTCTTCCGGCGTACCGCCCTTGATGGCGTTGGGGACGGCGGTCGGCAGGCCCAGCTTGCGGGGATCGATCGTGTACTCCACGCTTTCGCCTCTGTCGACCTCGTAGACGGGGTTCGGGCCGTCGAGCGTGAGCTCGTCACTGCCGTCGTGGCCGTGGATCACGAGTACGTGATGGCTGCCCAGGCGGTCGAGGGCGGCGGCCATGAGGGACGCCATCTCGGGCCGGGCGACGCCGAGCAGTTGGTGCTGCGCCCCGGCCGGGTTGGTCAGCGGGCCGAGGATGTTGAACGCGGTGCGGACGCCCAGCTCGCGGCGCGTGGGCGCAGCGTGCTTCATCGCCGGGTGGAACGTCTGCGCGAACATGAAGCCGAAGCTGGCTTTCTCGATGCACTGCGCCACCTGCTCCGGCGAGAGGTCGATCTTCGCGCCGAGCGCCTCGAGCACGTCGGCCGATCCGCAGGCGCTGGACATCGCCCGGTTGCCGTGCTTGGCGACGCGCGCGCCGGCGCCGGCCGCGACGAAGGCGGACGCGGTCGAGACGTTGAACGCGCCGCGGCCGTCGCCACCCGTGCCGCAGGTGTCGAGCAGCGGGCCGTCCACTTTCACGCGCAGCGAGTGCTCACGCATCGTGCGCGCCATGCCGGCGATCTCGTCGACCGTCTCGCCCTTCATGCGCAGCGCGACGAGGAAGGCGGAGAGAAGGGCGGGCGTCGCCTCGCCACGGAAGACGTCATCCATCGCGTCGGCGGCCTCGTCCTCGGTGAGGTCGCGGCGGTCGTTGATCAGGGCTGTGATCGCGTCTTGGATGCTCATGGGTTATCTCTTCTTGTAGGTGGTTGTTGTCCGGCGTTCAACTGCATTAATACTGATCGTGTCGTCTGCGTCGAAGATCGTATAGATGACTCTGTAGTCGCCCACTCGGATACGCCAGACCGGACCGCCACCTTTGAGCTTTTTCGATCCGCGAGACCTCGGCTCGTTTGCGAGCTGTGAGATGGCGGCGTCGATGCGCTCGAACGGGCCGTCGGCAAGTCGCATCATCTGTCGCTCTGCCCTCCTGCTATACCTGACTTCGTATGGCACCGCGACGCCGAGCCCTTAGCTCCTTGATGGAGATCCCTTGGTCTGGGTCATTCAGGAAGTCTTCAAGGCCGAGTTCCCCCGAAATCACGTCCAGTTCGTCTTCGTAGACTGTTTCAACGGCGACGCGCATGAGACGCGACATAGTCGTCTTCTTCCGATGAGCGAGTTCACGCAGCTCTTCGTGTAGATCGTCTGATAGTGTCACCAGTAGCCGTTTCATTCAATCCTCCTGATATACTGATGTCGCGATATCAATATATCACATCTCCAGGAAGTTCTTGAGCAGGTGCTTGCCCTCGCCGGTGAGGATCGACTCCGGGTGGAACTGTACGCCCTCGATCGCGTGGCGGCGGTGGCGGACGCCCATGATGACGCCGCTGTCGGAGGTCGCCGTCACTTCCAGCTCATCCTCCGGGAACGACTCCTTGCCGATGGCGAGAGAATGATAACGGATCGCCTCGAACGGTTCCGGCAGACCGGCGAAGACGCCCTTGCCGTCGTGGCTGATCATCGACGTCTTGCCGTGGACGATCTCGCCGGCGCCGACGGTCTCGCCGCCGAACGCCTCGCCGATCGCCTGGTGCCCCAGGCAAACGCCGAGCAGCGGCAGCCGTCCCGCGAAGTGGCGGATCAGCGGCACGCTGATGCCCGCTTCCTTCGGCGTGCACGGCCCAGGCGAGACGACGATCTTCTCCGGGCCCATGGCAGCGATGTCCTCCACGGTCGCCTGGTCGTTGCGGACGACCTCGATCTCGGCGCCCAGTTCGCAGAGGTACTGGTAGAGGTTGTAGGTGAACGAGTCGTAGTTGTCGAGCAGGAGGATCATGTTGAGCCTCCTCCTGCTGTGCCGGCGCGAGTCGCCGTCCCGCCGGTCAGGCTGAAGCCTGACCTTCTGAGTGGTGCAAGAACGCCCATCAGTAGCCCAGGCTTCCCGTGAGCGCCGACTGCTCCATCGCCTCGGCTTCGTCGATCGCCTGTAGCGTGGCGCGGGCCTTGCTCAGCGTCTCGCGGTACTCGCTGTCCGGAACGCTGTCGTAGACGATGCCGCCGCCGGCCTGGATATGAGCGACGCCGTCCTTGTGGACGATCGTGCGGATGGTGATCGCGGTGTCCATGTTGCCGGAGAAGTCGAAGTAGCCCACGGCGCCGCCGTAGGGCCCGCGGCGGATCGGCTCCAGTTCGCTGATGATCTCCATCGCCCTGATCTTGGGTGCGCCGCTGAGCGTCCCGGCAGGGAAGCAGGCCCGCAGGGCGTCGTACGCGGACAGGCCGTCCTTGAGCTGCCCCGTCACGCGCGAGACGAGGTGCATGACGTGCGAATAGCGCTCGATGATCATGAAGTCCTTGACGTTGACCGTGCCCGGCCGGCTGACGCGGCCGATGTCGTTGCGGCCGAGGTCGACGAGCATGACGTGCTCGGCGCGCTCCTTCTCATCGCTGGCGAGTCGCTCGGCGATGGCGTCGTCCTCGTCCGGGTCGCGGCCGCGCGGCATCGTGCCGGCGATCGGGTGCGTCTCGACGATGCCGTCCTCGACGCGGACGAGCATCTCCGGCGAGGCGCCGATGATGTGTGAGTCGCCCATCGACAGGTAATACATGTACGGCGATGGGTTCACCATGCGCAGCGCGCGGTAGATCGAGAACGGGTGCGCGGCCGTCTCCCGCGAGAGGCGCTGTGAGGGCACGACCTGGATGACGTCGCCGGCGACGATGTACTGCTTCGCTTGCTCGACCATCTCGTAGTAGCGCTCTCGGCTGACGCTCGAGGTGACCTCGCCCTGGGCGTGGTAGAGCGCCGTCTGGTAGGGGCTGGCCGGCAGCGCGTGATCGAGGCGCTTGGCCAGCTCCTCGATGCGCCAGCAGGCCTGCCGGTACGATGCCTCGACGTCGCCGTCGAGGCGGCAGTGGGCGACGACTTTGATCGCGTGCTTGATGTGGTCGAAGACGAGCAGGGCGTCGACGAACATGAAGAGCGCCTCGGGCAGACCCTGCGGATCATCGGTGGGCACTTGGACGCGCGGTTCGAAGTGGCGGACCACGTCGTAGGCGAGGAAGCCGACGGCGCCGCCGGTGAAGCGTGGCAGCGACGTTCGGGCCGCAGCGTCCTTCGGGTGCGCGATCTTGTAGCGTGACATCTCGGCTTCGACTTCGGTCAGCGGATCCGTACCTTCTGTCGGGTCGGCATAAGGGCCGCTGCGGTAGACGCGGTAGGGCTCCGTGCCGATGAAGCTGTAGCGCGCGAGCCGTTCGCCGCCCTCGACGGACTCCAGCAAGAACGAATGCTCGCCCCGCGCGACCTTGAGGAACGCTGATACGGGTGTCTCCAGGTCGGCCGGCACGTCGCGGAAGACCGGTATCAGGTTGCTTTCACCTCGCTTCGCCTCCTCGAGCACATCCTCCAGAGACGGTGTGTAGTTCACTTGCTCACCTCCACGCCGTCGCCGCCGCGAAAGTACGTCAGGCCCATCGCCTCGCGAGCCGCTTCGAGCGTCTGGTGGCACTCTTCGCGGGCGTGCGCGGAGCCGGCCTCGATGATCTCTTCGACGAGACCCTTCTTCGACGCGAACTTCTGGCGGCGGTCGCGGATCGGGTCGAGGAAGCGGTTGATGGCGGCGGCGAGCTTCGTCTTGACCTCGACATCGCCCACCTTGCCCTGACGGTAGCGGTCGGCGAGCTCGGCGACTTCGTCCGGGTCGTCGTTGAACTCCTCGTGGTAGATGAAAATCGGATTGCCCTCGACGCGGCCCGGAATGTCGGCGCGGACGCGCTTGGGGTCGGTGAACATCGCGCGCACCTTCGTCTCGACGACATCCGGCGGGTCGAAGAGCATGATGACGTTGCCGATCGACTTGCTCGCCTTGGCCTGGCCATCGGTGCCGATGAGCACCGGCGTCAGCGGCGCCTCCGGCTCCGGGAAGGTCTCGCCGTAGGTCTGGTTGAAGCGGCGCGCGATCTCCCGGGTCAGTTCGACGTGCGAAGCCTGGTCCTTGCCGACGGGCACGACGTCGCCGCGCACCATGAGGATGTCCGCCGACTGCAGGACCGGGTAGGAGAGGAGCGCCATCGACGCGGTCTCCAGCTTCAGGTCGCGGACCTGCTCCTTGAGCGTGGGGATGCGCTGCGCCCGCGGCACGCTGACGAGCGGCATGAAGAGCCAGAACAGCTCCAGCACCTCCGGCACCAGCGACTGCAGGTAGATCGTGGACTTCGCCGGGTCGATGCCGACGGCGAGGTAGTCCAGCACGCACTCGCGGATGTTCGATCCGATCTCGTCGAGGTCGGCGTTGCGCGTGGTCAGGACGTGCAAGTCGGCGATCAGGACGAAGGTGTCGATCTTCTCCTGCAGTTCGACGCGCATCTTGAGCGAGCCGACGTAGTGGCCGAGGTGGAGCGCGCCTGTCGGCCGGTCGCCGGTGAGCATGCGCGTCCACTTCGGGTTGACGGGCGTGGACGCGCCGGACTTCTGCGCCGTCACGCTGCACCTGCTTGCGGTTCCCGGTGCTCGTATTCGTAGTGGCTCATCGCGGTCTCCTCTGCGCAATAAAAAAACCCTTCGCCCGTCAGGGGCGAGGGGTTCTCGCGGTGCCACCCTGGTTCGACCCGGCGTCAACCGGGACCTTCGTTGTCACGTACGCTCCGAAAGTTCGCTCATCCTGAGCTCTCGAAGGAAACGCTGGGCCTGTAACGGTGCCCTTTCCGGCCTGGCCTACTTCCGCGACAGGCCTGAGGCCTGTCCTTCGGGTTGGGCTGGCGGCTCCCGGGTCCATTCATCCGCTGCGCTGACGCCGGGTTTCCACCTGTTCCCGGCTCTCTGGGTCCATCGCTTCCGCCTGAGGCGGACCCGTCTGGGTGGCGGGGTACTAGTCCCGTTCGTTGCCGCTGGGTATTCGGTTGTGCAAGGGAGTGTACGGTTCGCCCCGTAGGGCTGTCAAGCGGGCCGTTAGCCTGAGAACCCGCACGCTTGGGAGTCTTCCCCAATCGCGCAATTGCTTCCTTGAAACCTTGCGGGTGAAGGGACACACTAGTGTCCTCATGCTTCTTGGGCGTTGCCACGATGTATACTCAGATTGACCAAGGAAATATGAATATCTGCGGAGCCCCGATGCGAGCGGGGCAACAGTCCATACCTCCTTTTGCATCTTAGCAGAGTGGAGGCGATTGGTCATGGTCATTGACATGAACAACGAGGACAGTTGGCGCACTCAGCCGATGTATACGATCCGCGAGGCAGCCCGGCTATCAGGAGTCCCCTCGTCAACAGTTAGACGGTGGCTTCGGGGGTACATCCCGGACCGACGCTTCCCGGAGTGGACGAGCCCGCCTGTCTTTGGCCCGAAAGAATCCACGACTCCCTATGTGTCCTTCCTTGAACTCATTGAGATCGTAGTCGCTGCGGAGTTTCGCACTGAGGGTCACGTGAGACTTGACGTAGTGCGGCAGGCGCATGCGAATGCACGATCTGAATATGAGCTTGAGT
>JADFTG010000044.1 GCA_022560365.1 Chloroflexota bacterium
CTCAAACTCCTCAGGCAGCGGGTCGAACACACTGACCATACCGAACCCGCCTTCCACCTCGATAACCAGCTCTATCTCCAGCTCTTCATCGGTCCACACCATGGTGGGAAAGCCGCGCCGGACAATCGACCGTACCTGGGGCGGGGTAAATAGCAGCCCCAATACCACTAAGGCCAAGATAGGTGTCATCAGAACCATCAGCAACGAGTTGCCGCTGAGCAGACTCGTGACCAGCACAATTAAAGCGGTCCACAATAGGGAAATCAGCGCCAGATTTGGCCTCATACCGGGCTTCTCCGGAAGTCGGTGGGAACCTCCACGGAGCCGACCACCTCCGCGATGACGGACCGCACTGGGTAATCCTCCAGGGCGTCCTCCAGCTCGGCGATGCGCAGGAGTACATCCTGCTGGTCTGCGAGCTGTGCCTGGAGGATCTCCACTTCTTCGCGCAGCCGCTCGTTCTCGCGGACGAGGTTGCCGCGGTTGACGATGCTGTCGTAGATGTCGCCCAGGGGGCTGGCGGCGTCGCGCACGACCCTGTCTACGGGTGCGCTGACGGTGAGCGCCACGTTCTTGAAGGGGTCGAGCGCGTTCTCCTCAGACAGGATGATCGTGGCGAAGCTCACCACCGTTAGTGTCGCGAACCACCAGACTACTCGCATCGTTATCTTCTATTCGAGGGCTGCCGGCGGCGTTCACCAGCCACCCCCTACCGGGGTACTTTTCTTGTGTTCAGCCGCGCCTGGAGCTTCTGGAGGACCGCCGCCTCTTCCAGCACCTCCGCTGCGCCGCGCACGACGCACGTCAGCGGCTCTTCAGCCACGTATACGGGGAATCGGGTGTCCTGAGCCAGCCGGCGGTCCAGACCGCGCACAAGCGCACCTCCGCCCGCCAGAATGATGCCCGTGCTCATGATGTCGGCGACGAGTTCCGGCGGTGTGATCTCGATCGTCTGCCGTACGGCGTCGACGATGGCGTTGGTCGAGCCGGCCATCGCATCACGTATCTCGACGCTGCTGACCTCGACGGACTTGGGCAGACCGGTCGCCAGGTCGCGGCCCCTGAGCTCGATGTTCAGTTCCCGCTCCAGCGCGTAGGCGGAACCGGCTTCCAACTTCACTTCCTCGGACGTTCGCTCGCCGATCAGCATGTTATGCACCTGCCGGGCGTAGGAGACGATGTCCTGGTCCATCTCGTCGCCGGCTATGCGGATCGACGTTGAGACGACGATGCCGCCCATCGAGATCACGGCGACCTCCGTCGTGCCGCCACCAATGTCGACGATCATGCAGCCGCCGGGGTCCATCACGGGCAGGCCGGCGCCGATCGCCGCCGCCATCGGCTCCTCGATCAGAAAGGCGCCGCGCGCACCGGCGTTCAGCGCAGCGTCGTGCACGGCGCGCTTCTCAACCTCCGTGACGCCGGACGGGATACCGATGGCCACGCGCGGCCGCGGCAGTCCGAAGCCGCGGTGGTCGTGCACGGAGCGGATGAAGTAGTGCAGCATCTTCTCCGTGACGGCGAAGTCGGAGATGACGCCGTCGCGCAGAGGCCGGACGGCGACGATGTCCGAAGGCGTGCGGCCCACCATGCGCTTGGCCTCAGAGCCGATGGCAAGGATCTTCTTGTTCACGCGGTCAATAGCGACGACGGAGGGCTCGTCGATGACGATCCCTCGTCCCTTCACCATCACCAGCGTATTTGCGGTCCCGAGGTCTATCGCTACGTCGTGAGAGAACAACCCCAGGATGGCGTTGAACGGGTTTATGGGCAACCTGGCCTCCCAAGTGCGAACCAGCCGCGGGGCGCGCGGCGGCTCGTGCTTGTGCGATTGTACCGAACGTAGCGTGTGGGCTGCAAAGAACGGGGCGGGACGGCCATCAGTAGGTACAACGAGCAGAGCAGGCTTGCGGTTCTGGTCAGCGCAGCGATATGCGCCAACCGGCGGCGACGGCATCAGATTCAGCGCAGAACCAGCGCTCTCCGGCGGCTTCGTCGATCACTGTCTGCTCGTAGAAGCCTCCGCCCGGCACGTGATAGATCTTCTCGCCGCTGCTAGTGCTGATGTTGCCTTTGATCACCGCCTCTGGCGTACCGGAGTACTCGCAGGCGCCTTCCGCTGGGCTGCCCGCAGGTGGCGGCGTCGGCGTCTCCAGGCAGACCGGGCCCCACAGACCGCGCCCCGCAGATCGCGCCGCTGCTTCCAGGCCGTCGAACAGCTCCTGGTGGCGGACGTCCGGTGGGTAGGCGCTGGACTGAGCGTAACCCTCGCGCACGAGGATCGCGTTGACCATCTCGCTGTCGTTCAGCCAGACGTAGCGGAGCAGCCGCCCGAACCTATCCGTATCGGAGACGTCCCCTTCTAACCCGACGATGAGCCCTTCGACAAGAGCCTTGTTGGCGGCGCTCGCCTCTTCGCCGAAGCAGCCGACGGGCCGCCGCGGGTCGACCGTCTCCGGCGTATCGATGCCGATGTAGCGCACTTTGTGCGTCTCGCCCTCGATCTCGACTTCGATCGTGTCTCCATCAATGACGCGGATGACTGTCGCCGGCGTCGTGCCGTCCGGGAACGGGAGCCGCATCGTGGGCGTAGGGCTGACCGCAGCCGTGGTTGCCGTTGTCGTGGCCCCGGACGTGCCCTGCGAGGGCGTCTCGTCGTCGCAGGCCGCGAGTGCGAACAGCGCCAGCACGGTGGCTGCGATTGCCAGGACGATTGTCGTGGTGGCGGTCCGCGGACCGCCCCTACGCATCAGGATTCGCAGCCAACGCCGTCTTTGTTTCCGTCGAACTTGTGCGGGTCAGGTTGGAGCACCGTGAAGTCAGTGTAGGGGACGTCGGCACAGTTAAGGTCGGGCGGAGGCGGCTTGATGCAGACGGTCGGATAGGATGGATCACAGTTGGATCCTGGCGTTGTGGCTACAGGCGTCGGTGGTTGAGTCGGTGCCTGCGTCGGTGCCGCTGTTGGCGGCTGCGGCGGCGCTGCAGTTGGGGCGGCCGTTGGCGAAGCGCTTGGCGTTGGCGTGGCCGTTGTGCTTGCTGTTGCCGTGAGAGAGGCGGTGGGCGAAGCCGTCGCTGACTGGGTGCCCGTCTCAGAGACCGAAGCGGTCGGTGTCGGTGTTAGCGTAGCCGTACCGTTCTCGGACTCGTCGTCTCCGCCGCCGGTCGCGGACGCTATGATGACCAGGAGGATGAAGCCCGTGACGCCAAGCGCCCCGCCCTTCCACCACCACGAAAGCGCCCAGAAGCGCTCCCACGCTTTTCTCAGCTCTTCGATCATCGCGTACCCCCTCGTGAGAATTGAGGGTGTAAGTATACCGTAGCCGCACGTGGCCTATGGCTCGACGCCGTGCTCCCGCAGCAGCGCCAGGAACGCCGCCTCGTCCATGACGTCGATGTCGTAGCCCTCGGCCTTCGCCAGCTTCGAGCCCGGGTCGGCGCCCGCGACGAGATGGGTTACCTTGCGTGTCACGCTGCTCACGGCTTCGGCGCCCAGGGCCGCCACGAGGCTCTCGGCACGGCTGCGGGACATCGCGGCCAGCGTGCCGGTGAAGACGAACCGCTCGCCCCTCAGCGGGCCTTCGACGCGCCTGGTACGGCGCTGCTCCATGTTTACGCCGGCCCGCCGTAGCTTCTCGATGATGCTCTTCTTCTTTCGGTCGCGGAAGTAGGCGCGGACGCTCTCGGCGATCCGCGGGCCGACGCCTTCGACCTCCGCGATCTCGTCTTCGGACGCGGCGGCCAGCGCGTCCAGCGAGCCGAACTGGTCCGCGAGCAGGCTCGCGATCTCGCTTCCGACGTGGCGGATGCCGAGCGCGAAGAGAAGCCGGTCGAGGTTGCGCCCTTTCGACGCCTCGATGTTGGCGAGGATCTTGCCGGAGAGCTTCTCGCCCATACGCGGCAGCTCGATCAGCTTCTTCTTCGAGACGCGGTAGATGCCGGCGGGGTCTCTGATCAGGCCGTTCTCAAGAAGGACTTCGATCCACTTCTCGCCGAGGCCTTCGATGTCCATGACGTAGACGAAGTGCGTGATCCAGCGGAACATCTGCGCCGGGCATGAGATGTTCGTGCAGTAGGCCATCGCCTCGCCTTCCGGGCGCTCGACGTCGCTCTTGCAGACGGGGCACTTCTTCGGCAGCCGGTAGCGGCGCTCCTTGCCTGTGCGGCGGCTGACGACGGGCCCGACCACCTGCGGGATGACGTCGCCGGCGCGCTGGACGATTACGGTGTCGCCCACGCGGATGTCCTTGCGGCGAATGTCGGCTTCGTTGTGGAGTGTGGCCTGCTTGACGATGACGCCGCCGACCTGCACTGGTTCGAGCTGTGCGAACGGGTTCAAGCTGCCGGTGCGGCCGACGTTGATCGAGATCTTGTTCAGCTTTGTAGTCGCCTGCACCGGCGGGAACTTGTAGGCGATCGCCCAACGCGGCTCGCGGCCGACGTATCCCAGCTCGTCCCAGAGCGAGATGTCGTCGATCTTCACGACCATGCCGTCGATCTCGTAGTCGAGGCCGTGGCGGCGCTCCTCCCAACCGTTGTAGAAGCGCTGGACGTCCTCCAGGTCCGAGAAGGTCTCGGCGTCCGGGTTGGGCCGGAAACCCAGCTTGTGCAGCCAGCGCAGCGTCTCATGGTGCGTCGCCGGCGCCACGCCGTCGTCCGCCCAGCCGAGCTGGTAGACGAAGATGTCGAGGCGCCGGGAGGCCGTCACGCGTGAGTCGAGCTGGCGCACCGAACCGGCGGCCGAGTTGCGCGGGTTGGCGTACAGCGGCTCGCCGCGCTCGGCGCGGTCTTCGTTGAGCTGCTCGAAGACTGTCTTCGGCATGTAGACCTCGCCGCGCACTTCGAAGCGGGCGGGGTACTTCTTCCCCCGCAGCTTCATCGGGATGCTGCGGATCGTGCGCAGGTTCTCCGTGATGTTCTCGCCGTGGTAGCCATCGCCGCGCGTGGCGCCCTGGACGAAGCGGCCGTCCTCGTAGAGGAGCGCCACGGCCAGGCCGTCGATCTTCGGCTCGCATACCATCTGGAGGTCTTCGCGGCCGGCCAGGTTGGCGGCGCGTTTGTGCCAGGCCTCCAGCTGGCGGAAGTTCTGGGCGTTCGCCAGCGAGAGCATCGGCAGGCGGTGCTCGACGACGCCGAGCGCGGTTGCGGCCTCTCCGCCGACGCGCTGCGTGGGCGAATCGGGAGCGATCAGCTCCGGGTAGTGCTCCTCGATCGCTCGCAGGCGGCGCATCAGCTCGTCGTACTCGGCGTCGGGTACCTCGGGCGCGTCTTTCACGAAGTAGAGGTAGTCGTGGTAGTTGACCTGCGAACGCAGCTCTTCGGCTTTGACCTGGGCTTCGCGGACGTCGTCGACGTTGCAGGACATCGTGGCGCTAGCGTATTACGACGCTCGCCAAAGGGGAACGCCGCCGCGACGCGCGTAATTCGGTCGTCATGCGCGTGCGTTATCCTTCGGCACTATGAGCGCGATAGTCCACTCGGCGACCGAAGCCGACGTGCCGGCGATCCTCGACATCTACAACGAGGCGATCCTGCACACGACGGCGACCTTCGACATCGAGCCGCAGACACTCGACGAGCGGTTGCAGTGGTTCCGCGAGACCAGGCCCCCGCATTGCGTGATCGTCGCCGAGGACGAGGGGCAGGTGGTCGGCTGGGGCTGCCTGCGGGGCTTCCGGTCCAGGGTCGCCTATCGCTTCACGGCGGAAGACTCGGTCTACATTCACGAGGAGCACCGCGGCAGCGGCGTTGGCACGCTGCTGCTGGCCGAGCTCATCGAGCGGGCGAAAGAGGGCGGCTTCCACTCGGTGATGGCCGGCATGACTGAGGGCAACCCGGCGAGCGAGGCTCTGCACAGGCGTTTCGGCTTCGCCGAGGCCGGGCGCGAGCGGGAGGTCGGGTACAAGTTCGAGCGCTGGCTGGACGTCGTCTGGATGCAGCTGATGCTGCCGCCGGGCGAGTGACTGGCGTCACAGCCTGCGTTCGGCTGCGTGCTACAATTTTCGCGTGAAACTGGTCATCGTTGACTACGGCGCGGGCAACCTTCACTCGGTTGCCAAGGCGGTGGCGAGCCAGGGCGTGCGGGCCCTCGTCACGTCCTCGGCGCGCTACCTGGACGACGCCGACGCGGTGATCGTACCGGGCGTCGGGGCGGCGGCTGACACGATGGCGAACTTGCGCAAACACGAGCTCATCGAGCCGATCCGCGAGTATATCGACTCCGGGCGCCCGTTCCTGGGCGTGTGTATGGGCCAGCAGGCGCTGTTCGACGTCAGCGAGGAAGGCGGGGAGCACGAATGCCTCGGCGTGCTGCCCGGGCGAGTGGTACGCCTGCCGGGCGGCCTCAAGGTGCCGCACATGGGCTGGAACCGGGTGCACATCACGCGCGACCACCCGATCTTCGAGGGCATCGACGACGGCGCCTACTTCTACTTCGTGCACTCCTACTTCCCGCAGCCGGACGATCCGGCCGTCGTCATCGGTGAGACGGACTACGGGATCAGGTTCGCCTCGGTGGTGGCGCGCGACAACGTCGTGGCCACGCAGTTCCACCCGGAGAAAAGCGGCGACAACGGGCTCAAGCTGTACGGGAACTTCCTGCGCGTCGCTCAGGGAGCGACGGTGGCGTGACGACGATTCAGGACGACGAAGGGTTCGAGGGAGTGGAGTTCGATACGCCGGTCGGTACGTTCCGGGCCGGGCGCTCCCACGAGGATGACGAGTACCGTGCCGCGCGACGCGCCGTGCGCAGACGGATGGGGTTCTTCCGCCACCTCTCGACCTACGTGACGGTGATCGCCGGGCTACTGGTGATCGATGTCGTGACGGGCCTGGAGGAGTTCTGGGTGCAGTGGGTGGCGCTGGTCTGGGGCGTCATCCTTGGCGTGCACCTGGTCAACGTATTCCTCTTCGACTCTCTCCTCGGGCGCGCAGCGGAACGCCGAATGATTGAACGAGAGCTGCGAAAACGCGACGGCGGCGGGTAGGAAATCGTACCTTCTCACATAAGTAACCACGCTCGAAGGCCCGTTTAGTTGCGGGTAATCATGGCAAAATAACCCCGTGGAGATAATTCCGGCGATCGACATTCGCGGCGGCCGTTGCGTGCGCCTCGATCAGGGTGACTACGACCGCGAGACCGTATTCGACGACGATCCGGTGGCGGTGGCCCGGCGCTGGGAAAAGGCCGGCGCCAGGCGCCTTCACGTCGTCGACCTCGACGGCGCCTTTGCGGGCGAATCGGTCAATGGCGAGGCCGTACAGGCGATCGTCAAAGCCTTTCCCGGCCATGTCCAGCTGGGTGGCGGCATCCGGAAAGCAGAGAATGTCGAGCGTTGGTTCGACCTGGGCGTGTCGCGCGTGGGGATCGGCACGGCGGCGCTGGAGAATCCCGACTTCGTGCGCGACATGGCCAAGGCCTATCCGGGCGGCATTGTCGTCGCGGTCGATGCGAAGGACGGCATGGTCGCGACGCGTGGCTGGGCCGACGTGTCGGACGTGTCTGTCGAGGACCTTGCCCGCCGGTTCGAGGATGCGGGCGTGGCGGCGCTGCTGTTCACCGATGTGGGCCGCGACGGATTGCTCAAGGGCTGCAACGTGCCCGCGACCGTCGATCTCGCCCGCGCGGTGCGCATCCCGGTCATCGCCAGCGGTGGCGTTGCCGGGATCGGCGATATCCACATGCTGGCGTTGCATCATCAGGATGGGGTGGAGGGCGTCATCACCGGCCGCGCGCTCTATGACGGGCGGCTCGATCTGGCGGCGGCGCTGTCAGTGGCGGCCGCCGCATGACGGTCCGCGCACGCGTCATCCCCTGTCTGGACGTCGCCAATGGCCGGGTGGTCAAGGGCGTCAACTTCGTTGACCTGATCGATGCGGGCGATCCGGTCGAACAGGCGCGTGCCTATGATGCGGCGGGCGCGGACGAGCTCTGCTTCCTCGACATCACCGCCAGCCATGAGCACCGCGATACGATTTACGACGTGGTGGCGGGCACCGC
>JADFTG010000045.1 GCA_022560365.1 Chloroflexota bacterium
AAGAGACGACCGAGCGCAAGGTGAGGTCCGAACGTCGCGGCGCGGCCAAGAGGAAGCGTCGAAAGGGCAAGCCCGCCGAAGCCGAAGCCGCCGCCGACGAGAAGAAGGGCGAAGGTAAGGCCAAGGGTCAGAAGGACGAAGGTAAGGCCAAGGGTCAGAAGGACGAAGGTAAAGCCAAGGCCGAAAAGGGCGGCGCCGAGGCTGAAGGCAAGGCAGACGCAGCCGCAATCGCCGACAAGCCCGACGCGGACAAGGACACCGAGGGCGATGGCGACTAGGGCAGAGTCACGGCCACAGCAGCAGCGACCGCAGTTGCTGCAATCGGCCATCACGGCGATGGGGCAGTCGGACATCCGCGAGAAGCTGCTCTTCACGTTCGCCATGCTCGTCATCTTCCGGTTCGTATCGAACCTGCCGGTGCCGGGCGTCAACCCGCTGGCACTCGAAGCGCTGTTCGAGAGCAGCACAGTCCTTGGTTTCCTCAACATCTTCAGCGGCGGCGCGCTGGCCAACATGAGCGTGGCGGCGATGGGCGTCTACCCGTACATCACCGCCTCGATCGTCATGCAGCTCATGGTGCCGCTTGTGCCGACACTGCAGGCGCTATCGAAGGAAGGCGACTCGGGACGCAAGCAGATCACCATCTATACACACTGGATGACCGTGCCGATGGCTTTCGTGCAGGGCTACGGTCAGCTGATCATCGTCCAGAGCCAGGGCGGCATCACGGGCATCGAGCTGACGGGCCCCAACGCCTTGCCCACGTTCGCGGCGGTGATCACGATGACCGCCGGCACGATGTTCCTCGTCTGGATCGGTGAACTGATCAGCGAGAAGGGTATCGGCAACGGCATATCTGTGCTCATCTTCGCCGGCATCATCGCCGGAATGCCGCAGTTCATCGGTGGCCGGTTATATACCGGCACCGGGGATGGCGTGACGACGACGATCCTCCTCGGTGGGTTCATGATCTCGCTCGTGGCGTACATCGTCTTCTTCCAGGAGGCGCAGCGGAAGATACCTGTTCAGTACTCCCGTAGCGTCTTCAGATCGGGCCGCATGTATAGACAGTCGGGGCAGACTCATATACCCCTGAAGCTGAACAGCACCGGGATGATCCCGCTCATCTTCGCGTTCTCCGTGATCATCTTCCCGGCGTTCATCGGCCAGATACTCGCGGCTTCTGACAACAACTCGATGGCGACGTTCGGCGACTTTATCGTGACGGCATTCAACCCGGACAACTTTGGTTACTGGATCTTTGTCTTCTTCACGGTGGTCGTCTTCACTTTCTTCTACACGATCGTCACCTTCCAGCAACAGAACCTGGCCGAGAACCTCCAACGCCAGGGCGGCTTTGTGCCCGGCATCCGGCCTGGCCGGCCGACGGACCAGTACATCAACCGCGTGCTTCTCCGCATCACGTGGGCTGGCGCCTTCTTCCTGGCTTCGGTGGCGGTGGCGCCGTTCATCTTCTCGAGCTTCGTCGGCGCCGGGGCGACAGGCAGCCGCTCGACGGCCTTTGGCATCACGAGCGCTGGACTGATCATCGCCGTTGGTGTCGTGCTCGATACCCTGCGCCAGATAGAGGCGCAGCTGATGATGCGCCAGTACGAAGGCTTCATCAGGTAGCGTGTTCGTAGTCCTTCTCGGCCTGCCAGGTGCAGGCAAGGGAACGCAGGCTGCCTGTCTCAAAGAGGAGCTGGGGCTGCCTCACGTCACCACCGGCGACCTCTTCCGCGAGAACATCGCCGCCGAGACAGAGTTGGGCAAGCAGGCGAAACCGTACTACGACGCCGGCGATCTCGTGCCCAACGAACTGACGATCGGAATGCTGCTCGATCGCATCAGCAAGCCTGACTGTGCGAACGGCTGCATGTTCGACGGCTACCCGCGCAACATGGAGCAGGCGTTGGCGTTGGACCAGGCGCTGGCCTCGGCCGGAAAGCAGATAGACCGCGCCGTCTACGTCGAAGTGGCTGAGGATGAGCTCGTGCGCCGGCTCTCCGGGCGATGGCTCTGCCCCGGGTGCGCCGCCATCTACCACGAGGTCAGCGCGCCGCCGTCGCAGGCGGGCGTCTGTGACAAGTGCGGTAGCGAATTGACGCAGCGCTCCGACGACAAGCCCGACGTTGTCCGCAACCGGCTCAAGGTGAACATCGGGAACATGCAGTCCCTGGTGGACTACTATGCAAGCCAGGACAAGCTGACGACCGTGGACGGCGGTCGCGACCCCGAAGCCGTCGCGGCTGATCTGCGGAAGGCGCTGGAGGGCTAAGCATGGCCATCGTCGTCAAATCGCGAGACGAGATCGCGATCATGAAAGAGGCCGGGCGCATAGTCTCCGGCGTCCGAGACTTGCTCGTCGACAGCCTGCGCCCCGGCATGGTTGAGCTTGAGCTGGACGAGATCGTCCGCCGCGAGTTCAAGAAGGCGGGTGTGGTACCCACGTTCCTGGGCTACCATGGCTATCCCGCCACCGTCTGCATCTCGATCAACGATGAGATCGTCCACGGCATCCCCGGCACGCGCGAAATCCAGGACGGCGACATCGTCAGCATCGATATCGGCTGCACCTACAAAGGCTTCGTCGCTGATACGGCCGTGTCGGCGGGCGTCGGCAACATCTCGCCGGAGGCCCAGCGCCTGATCGACGTCACACGCGAAGCGGTCTGGCGCGGCATCCGCGCCTCTCGCGCCGGATCGAAGACCGGCGACATCGGCCACGCGATCCAGACATACGTCGAAGGCGAGGGCCTGGCGATCGTGCGCGAGTACGTGGGCCACGGTGTTGGGCGGCAGATGCACGAAGACCCGCAGGTGCCGAACTACGGCAAACCGGACACCGGAACGCCGCTGCGGCCGGGCATGGTGATCGCGATTGAGCCGATGGTCAACCTGGGCGACTGGCGGACGAAGCGGGACGACGACGAGTGGACCGTGCGGACGATCGACGGCGCGCTGTCTGCGCACTTCGAGCACACACTGGCGATCACGGACGGCGAAGCCGAAGTGCTAACGTTGCCGTAGAGTGTGAGTATCTGTAAAATCAGTATTTTGGGCGACCAACTCAGGGAGGTGAATGCCTCGCAAGGGGTGAATGGCTAAGAAAGAAGCAATCGAGGTCGAAGGGACCGTGAAGGAGAATTTGCCCAACGCCATGTTTCGTGTAGAATTGGCTAACGGGCACAGGGTGCTTGCCCACGCGTCCGGCAAGATCCGGATGCACTATATCCGAATCCTCCCCGGTGACAGAGTCCTGGTTGAGCTATCCCCTTATGACTTGACCCGCGGCAGGGTCACTTATCGTTTCAGGTAGGCTATGAAGGTTCAGGCGTCAGTTAAAAAGCGTTGCGAAAGGTGCAGAGTCGTCGTGCGTAAGCGCGTCGTCCGCATCGTCTGTCCGAACCCCCGTCACAAGCAGAGGCAGGGGTAGCAGAGGCATATGGCCCGCATCTCCGGCGTAGACATTCCCCGCGACAAGAAGGTCGACATTTCGCTGTCGTACATCTACGGCATCGGCCGGCCCACCGCGGAGAAGATCTGCGACTCCGTTGGAGTCTCACGTGAGAACAAGGTTCGCGACCTGAGCGACGAAGAGGTCTCCCGCATCCGCGAGTTCATCGACAAGAACTTCACCGTCGAGGGTGAGCTGCGCAAGCGGGTGCGCCAGGACATTCAGCGCCTCATCGAGATCAACAGCTATCGCGGCATCCGGCACCGCCGCGGCCTGCCCGTGCGCGGGCAGCGCACGAAGACGAATGCACGCACCAAGCGCGGCCCGCGCCGCACCGTCGCCGGCAGGCGCCGCGCCGCGGTCAAGAAGTAACCCAGACCCAGTAAGGACAAACGATGGCAGAACGCAAGAGCAAATCACGACGACGCGAAAAGAAGAACGTGCCGGTGGGCCGTGCTTACATCACGTCGACGTTCAATAACACTGTGATCACGCTGACCGACCCCAACGGCGCCGTGCTCTCGTGGGCTTCCGCCGGAACCGCCGGCTTCAAGGGCTCCCGCAAGAGCACACCGTACGCCGCCGGCCTCGCCGCCGAAGCCGCCGCCCGCCGGGCGATGGACCACGGCCTGCGCCAGGTTGAGGTGCGCGTGAAGGGCCCCGGCAGCGGCCGGGAGGCGGCGATCCGCTCGCTGCAGTCCAGCGGCCTGCAGGTGACGCTGATCCGTGACGTGACGCCGATGCCGCACAACGGCTGCCGGCCACCCAAGCGGCGGCGAGTGTAAGCGCCGATGGCCCGATACACTGACGCTCGTTGCCGGCTGTGCCGTCGCCTTGGGGAGAAGCTCTACCTCAAGGGCGACAAGTGCTACTCCAACTGTGTCTTCGACAAGCGCCCGTTTCCGCCCGGACCGCGCCAGTCGCGGCGCCGCAAGGTGTCCGACCGTGGTCTGCAGTGGCGAGAGAAGCAGAAGGCGCGTGCCATCTACGGCGTGCTGGAGAGCCAGTTCCGCAAGTACTACGAGGACGCCGTCCGCCGCCCGGGCGTCACCGGCGAGACGCTCTTGCGGACGCTGGAGCTGCGGCTGGACAACGTCATCTACCGCTTGGGCCTCGCCGATTCCCGGCAGCAGGCGCGGCAGGTGGCGTCGCACGGTCTTTTCGCGATCAACGGCCGCCGGACCACGATCGCTTCGCACATCCTCAAGCCGGGCGACGCGGTTAGCTGGAGCCCGCGTGGACGAAAGAGCGAATATTTCAAGCTTGTTAGTGAGAAGGTCGCGAGTAAGGAAATACCCTCCTGGGTCAGCCGCGATGACACTGCCATGACAGGCAAAGTCAACGAGCTGCCGGAGATGGAGGAGATCGGCGCCAAGTTCAACGCGGCGACGATCGTCGAATACTACTCGCGGTAGAGGTGGAAATGCTAGAACAGCAATTGTTTCGGGGAGCCGCAGCCGTAACCGCGCCGCAGCCGTCCGATGAGCCCATGATCGAGGTCGAAGAGTCGGACGATGATTACGCGCGCATCGTCGCGACGCCCCTGCTCCCTGGGTTCGGTATCACACTGGGCAACGCCCTGCGGCGCGTCCTCTTGAGCTCGCTACCGGGTGCCGCGATCACGTCTGTCCGCATCGAAGGCATCCAGCACGAGTTCTCGACGATTCCCGACATCAAGGAGGACTCCATCGAGTTCCTCCTCAACGTCAAGGAGATCCGTCTGCGCCCGCTTTCAGACCGCGCCGGCATGCTCGTCCTTGACCACACGGGTCGCGGCGGATCGATAACTGCCGCGGACATCCAGCTTCCGGAGCACTTCGAGATCGCCAACCCGGACCTGTACCTGGCCACGATCGACAGCAAGAGCGGCAAGCTCTACGTCGAGTTCAACGTGGAGCTGGGGCGCGGCTACGTCCCGGCCGGCCATGTCGATGGGACGCAACTCGGCGTCATCCCTGTCGACGCCATCTTCTCGCCGGTGCGCAAGGTCACCTACCGCGTCGAGCACACGCGCGTCGGCCAGGCAACGAACTACGACAAGCTGACGATCGAACTCTGGACCGACGGCACGATCAGCGCCAGCGAGGCCGTGAGCAAGAGCGCGGACATCCTCATCGAGCAGTTCAAGCTCTTCTCGCACATGGGCCGCCCGGCGATGCCGATAGTCGAACGCGGCCTGGGCGCTGGAATCCAGCTCTCGCCCGAAAGGTACAACATGGCGATCGAAGACCTGAACCTCTCGATGCGCGCCTACAACTGCCTGCGCCGCAGCGGTCTGATGACCATTGGCCAGGTGCTGGAGAAGAGCGAAGAAGAGCTGCTGGCGCTGCGCAACTTCGGGCGCAAGTCCTACGACGAGCTGCGTGAACGCCTGGCCGAATTGGACCTGCTGCCGGCAGGCGACGACGGCGAGGAAGAGATCCTCGACGCGCTACCGCTGGACGCCGAAGAGCGGCCGATCAGTGCCAAGGCCGAGTCCCCCTCAAAGCCTGCAGAGGTGGCCGTGGCCGAACCAGAAGCCGAAGTGGTGCCTGACACCGAACCGGCGCCCGTCGGCCGCCGCACGAAGAAGGCCAAGGCGAAGGCCGAGCTGGCAACCGAAGGCGATGGCGGCGATGAAGAAATGCCCGAATGGAAGCGCAAGCTCCTCGAGCTGACCGATAGTGAGGGCGAGGACTAGGTGGCCCATCGCATCAACGGCCGCAAGCTCGGCCGGCCGACCGATCACCGCCTGGCGATGTTCCGCAACCTCGTCACGGACCTGCTCAAGTACGAGAAGGTCATCACAACGGAGGCCAAGGCGAAGGAGATGCGCGGCTTTGCCGAGCGCATGATCACGCTCGGCAAGAAGGGCGGACTGTCGGCGCGCCGAAGGGCGCTCGGCTTCGTCTACGACAAGGCCGTCGTCGACAAGATCTTCGACGACTTGGCGGAGCGCTACGCCGACCGGCCCGGCGGCTACACGCGGGTCATCAAGCTGGGCCCGCGCGGTGGCGACGCCGCGCGCATGGCGCAGATCGAACTGGTGGGGTCGGAGGTCTAGCCTCGCCGGCGAAGGGCGCCGGATAACTTGAATGGAAACGGGTCTCGCCGCATAGCGCTCCTGGTCGAGTACCAGGGGACGGCTTACGGAGGGTCCCAGTACCAGAAAAACGCACCGACGGTGCAGGGCGCGCTGGAGCGGGCCCTGGGAACGTTAACAGGCGAACCTATACGGGTGGCGATGGCAGGCCGGACGGACGCCGGAGTCCACGCCCGGGGACAAGTGGCGGCTTTCCTGACGGAGAGCCGGCGCCGAATCGACGTCTTCGTGCGGGGGACGAACGCGCACCTGCCGGAAGACATCACAGTACACGCCGCCGCCGAGGTCCTTGTGCAAAGTAACTTCGACCTCCAGAGCCTCATTGGGTCGAACGAAGTTCCCGAACTTCAAGGCCTTGACCTGCCCCAACACCAGCCTCGCATCGCCGCGCGACGCCAACATCCGCCTCGCCGCCTGCACCATCGTTTCCACCATCAACACGCCCGGCATGACCGGGAAGGTCGGGAAGTGGTCGGCCAGGTAATCCTCCGCCGGATCGACCCGCTTGACGGCCACGATGCGATCCGGCGATTGGTCGAGCACCGTGTCAATCAGATCAAACTTCATCACCGTCGCCGAATGTGAGACCGTCGGATCGAAGCCCGAGAGGGTAGGCGCGCGGCCCGATGGACGCAACTCGATCAGGCCTCCGTAGGATCGTTGGCTATTCGTTGCGCCATCGAACGCGCGACGGTGCAACCGAAACTCCCAACACGTAGATCTTGGCTCTGTGTGGCCATACGCGCGATCCCGAGTTCGACCGTCCGACCTGCGCCGGAGCTGTCTGTGAAGCGCAGCAGATACTGCGCGAAGCGGCCTTAGCCGACCGCAATCCTGTCCGAAAGTGATCGTCAGAGCCGATAGGCAAGGGCTATGGCACGCCAGGCTGTTGCTGCGCGCGAATACGAAGAAGCAGACGACGCCATGTCGCCGGCGATGCTTGCGCGGCGGGTGGGATGGATTGCGCTCGCCGCGGCGTGGATTTTCCTGGTTGTCGCACTCGTCAGCTTTGATTCAGCGGATTGGCCCTCGCACACCGTGTCAGCGCACAACGACCCGACGCGCAATCTTTGCGGGCCGGCTGGGGCGCTCGTCGCCTATTGGTGCTACCACGTTATCGGAATCGGATCGTGGGTTCTGCTGGCGGGACTTGCGGGGTATCTCGGGGTGATCGTCACCGGACGCAGCGCTTCGGATATGTTCGGCGGTGAAGTTCTCGGTTCGGAAACGTTCATCAAATCCGTTCAGAAGGCTGATAAAGATTCCTCGGTCAAAGCGATCGTACTTCGCATCGACAGTCCGGGCGGCAGCGCTCTGGCCAGTGATCTGATGTGGCGCGCTTTGCAGAAAGTGAAAAAGCCGATCGTGGTCAGCATGGGA
>JADFTG010000046.1 GCA_022560365.1 Chloroflexota bacterium
CCCCGGCCCCGCACTCTGGAGGATGTCTGAGCGCCCCCCTAACCTAACCTCCCCCCGCCGCTCGTAACTACGCCAGCTGTCCCACCATCCAACCATACGGGGCACCCATAGATGGTCTGGAACCGTATCTGGCGCACACGACGGCCGGCCGCGGTGGCGTTACTACTCGCCGCTGCGGTTCTCTATGTTCACCTCGCGGGGCGCGGCGCCGGCCCCGCCGCCAGCGAAGAGTATTACGACTGCACGCCCGTCCGCACTGAAGGCTCGTCCCAGACCTCCGGGGCGGGCGGCTTGATGACCGGCTCGAACGTCGATCAGCTCACGGACGAGGCCGACCTCGTTGTCTTCGGCGCCGTCGAGAGCTTCCAGACCTGCCGCAGCACGGGCCCGGTTACGATCGTCACCCGGATCAGGATCGCGACCGGCGACGTCTTCAAGGCAGACCGCCTGCCCCCGACGGCTCTCCTCACCGTCGACGTTCCCGGCGGCGCCATCGACGGTTACCGCCTCGCCGTCGGCACGAGCCCGGAGTTCACGGTCGGCGAGCAGGTCGTCGTTTTCCTCGGCATCACCGACGACGGCGAGGTGTTCCCGGCGGCGGGCTTCCAGGGCAAGTTCACCGTCACACCCGACCTTCGGCTCACACAGCCGGCCGTCTCGCTGAGCGAGATGCGCGGCGCCGTCCACACGGCGGCAGAGGGCGACCTACCCCCGGACGACGACCCGCTGGAAGGCGGCCCTCAGATCATAGAAAGCGCCTACTCCACGCTCGGCGTCAGCTTCATCGACGGCGAGGTCCCCGTCCAGTACTACATCAACGCCAGCGCCGGCAAGCCAGCGCAGCTCACGGAGCAGGAGACGCGCCTCGCCTCCATCCGCGCGTTCCACGCCTGGCAGAACCTCCCCGGCTCGTACATCGCCTTCGGGCCCGTGCAGAACACAACGCGCACGAGCGCCCAGGGCGGCTGCGACGGCCTCCACGACACGACGTGGGGCCTCTCCATCAGTCCCCACGGCTCCGGCACGCTCGCCGTCGCCTACACCTGCTACATCGGCTCACAGATCCTCGACGCCGACATCGAGATCGACACAGACCACTTCGGTTCGGCCTGGCGCGTCGACGGCAGCGGCGCCTGCTTCACCGGCACCTACGACCTCCAGACCGTCCTCTTGCACGAAAACGGCCACTTCCTCGGCCTCGGCCACCCCGGCAACAGCGGCTGCCAGCCCTGCCCGGTGATGGACGCCAGTTACGGCGGCGTCAGCCGCACACCCTGCGCCGACGACGATGCCGGCGCGAGCGCGGTCTACCCGCTCGCCGGCGGCACTCCACCGCCAGCGCCCGGCGCCTTCAGCGCCAGCGGCACCGAGTCCGCGCTCCTCGGCTGGAGTGACGTCGCCAGCGAATGGGGCTACGAACTCTGGCGCGCACCGCTCTCCTGCGAGACGGTCACGGATCCGGACTTCGCGCTCCTCGACACCGTCGCCGACGGGACGCTCGCCTACACGGACACCGACTACGGCAACGGCATGGCCGGCGGGAGCTACTGCTACAAGGCGCGCGCCTTCAACGACAGCGGCGAATCGGCGTTCACGACCACCTCCGGCGTCGACATCGAGGGCTCGACGCCAACCCCCTCGCCTTCGCCAACGCCGACTCCCACGCCGTCACCAAGCCCAAGTCCGGAGCCACCTCAGTCGCCGCCACCGGCGCCGACCAGCACGCCGTCGCCGCACGTGCAGGGCGACGCCGACTGCAACGAGACCGTAGACATGAGCGACCTTCTGGCCGTGCTGCAAACGCTCGGCGGCACGGCCGTTGCCCCCTGCTCCGATTACGCCGACGTCAACTGCGACGGCATCGTCAGCGGGGCAGATGCGGTAATCATTCTGCGCCACATCTCGCAGCTGCCAAGCGCCATCCCGGACTGCCCGCCCGTCGGCGCCACCAGCTTCTAGACCGCCGGAGGGGCCTCTCGCTCGATCACGCCGTTCCGCTCATGGTGAGGCTCTCGAACCACGAGCGGGGCGGGGCAACGACATTCAGCTTTCCAGCCGCGCCTTGATCTCGTCCACGGCCGCGTCGCGGGCCACCAGCTCGTTCTCCCCGCCGGCGCGCCGCCGCAGCTCCACCGAACCCTTGTCCAGGTTGCGCGGACTAACCGTCACTCGCAGCGGCATTCCCAGCAGGTCGGCGTCGTTGAACTTCACGCCAGGCGACTCTTCGCGGTCATCGTAGAGCACCGACAGGCCCGCCGACTCCAGCTCGGCGACCAGTGTCTCCGCCGCCTCTCGCACCTCCGGCTTCTCGACCTGTAACCCCACCACGTGCACGTCGTACGGCGCCAGCTCACGCGGCCAGATGATCCCCGAGTCATCCCGGTTGTCCTCGACGATCGCCGCCAGGAGCCGCTCGATCCCGATCCCGTAGGAGCCCATCACGGCCGGGCGCTGCTGCCCCTCGGCGTCGAGGAAGAACGCTTCGAACGCCTCCGAGTACTTCACACCGAGCTTGAACACCTGCCCCATCTCAATCCCGCGGCGCTCGTCCATCGGCGTCTGGCAGTTGCTGCACAGCATCCCGCCCGCGGCCAGGGCGATGTCGGCGACGATGTCCGCCTTCCAGTCGCGGTCGTGATTGACGTTGAGCAGGTGCTTGTCCGGCTTGTTCGCCCCGGCGACCAGGTTCCGCTCTTGCGGCACGAGATCGTCGGCGACGACCTTCATGTTCTCGAGGCCCACCGCCGAGGCCGACCCGGCGACGAACCCGGCCTTGCTGGCAGTATCCTCGTCCATGTACCGCAGTTCGATGGCGCCGAGGGCGTTCTTGAGCTTCGACTCGTTGACGTCCATGTCGCCGCGGATCGCGACGAGCACAGCGTCTTCGCGCGTGCCGCCCTTCTCGTCGCCGTAGGTGGCCGTATAGAACACCGCCTTGCACGTCTTCGACTTCGGCACGCCCAGGTGATCGGCCAGCGCTTCGATCGTCGTCAGGCCGGGCGTGTCGATCTCCTCCAGCGGCTTCGGCTCCTCGCCGGCGAACGCCGGCTCTTTCACGAACGTCGCCACCTCCGCATTCGCCGCGTAGCCGCACTTCGGGCAAAGCAGGCAGTGGTCCTCCCCAATCTCCGTCAGGTAGAGGAACTCGTGCGTATCGTTGCCACCCATCGCACCCGAGTCGGCCAGCACCGGGATCACCGGCACGCCGCAGCGCTCGAATACGCGCACGTAGGCGTCGAACATCATCTGGTACGAGACGTCGAGGCCTTCCTGGTCGGCGTCGAAGCTGTAGAGGTCCTTCATCGTGAACTGCCGCAGCCGGATCAGACCGCCGCGGGGCCGCGGCTCGTCCCGGAACTTCGCCGCGATCTGGTAGAGCATCAGCGGCAGGTCGCGGTATGACTGCACGTTGCGCTTGAAGACGTCGACGAACACCTCCTCGTGCGTCGGGCCCAGCGCGAACTCGCGGTCGTGGTGGTCCGTCAGCCGGAAGAGGATCTCCGCCATCGTCTGGTCGCGTCCCGACCGCTCGTAGTACTCGATCGGCACCAGCGACGACATCAGCAGCTCCTGGCCCGCCCGGCCGTCCGGCCCCTCGCGGTCCATCTCCTCGCGGATGATCGACTGGATGCCGTGCAGCAGGCGCAGCCCCAGCGGCATGTAGGCGTACACACCGGCCGCGATCGGCGTGATCATCCCGCTGCGGATGAGCAGCCGGTGCCCCTCCGTCTCAGCGTCCGCGGGCACCTCCCGCAACGTCTTCGAAAACAGCTTCGACATACGCATGGCGCTCATTATGAGACAGGCGACGGTGACGGGGAACAGGTGCGTGGACGCCCTGCCCGACAGCCGAGTTCGTCTGTGGTTTGGGGAGACGGTCCGATGTGGCATGATTGCGGGAGTAAGGGGGGAGTGAGGTGATCATGGCAATATCAGAGGCTCGACTTAAGGAGTGGACAGCGGCTGGGGATACGGCCGCATCATCAGTGGCGTATGCTTCTGTGAAGGAAGCGATTGAAGATCACGACGCCCTGTCCAACAGGTACGTTGATGTCTACCTGCAGGGCTCCTACCGAAACTCCACGAACACGCTGGGAGATAGCGACGTCGACGTGGTTGTTCATTCACGAGCGTCTTATATGTACGACGTATCGGCGTTGCCCGAGCCGGAGCGCGCCGAGACACTTGCTGCCATTGAGCCTGCTGACTACGCCTGGCCGTCGTTTCGCGGCGATGTTCTGGATGCGCTGATATCTGAATACGGGTCATCGGGCGTCATTGACCGCAACAAGTGCATCACGATTGTTGACCCGGAGCGATCGGGTATCTCGGCGGATATCGTACCAGCGTTTGACCATGTCACATACCTGCCAGGTGGCACCGTTGTCAGGGGCATCGCGTTGAGGACCCAACGAGATAACTTGAAGATTGTCAGCTATCCAAAGCAACACTACGACTGTGGTGTTGAGAAACAGAAGGCAACAACTGACGACTACAAGCCGTCGGTGCGAATGTTCAAGAACGCGCGATCAGCGGCTGTCGACCAGGGTTATCTAGACACGGACGTGACACCTTCCTACTTCATCGAGTGCATGCTGTACAACGCACCAAACCAAGACTTCAAGGCTCCATCCTGCGAGGATGTCTTTGTTGGTGTGTTCAATTCGATCAACTCCGCGCCCTGGAACACCTTCACCTGCGCGAACGGGATAATCCCGCTGTTCGGCTCTGGCACGAGTCAATGGCAGATCGAGAAAGCGCGGGCTCTGTGGAATGGTCTGAAAGACCTATGGAATGGATAGGAATGCACGCCTACAGTACTGACACCAACGAACGAGTGACAATCGTGGTGGCCATTGCACTGGTGGGGGTCGGTGCGGCATATCTGCTATCTTTGGTCGAGAACGCTGGCGTTCCGAATCCATGGTGGTTGGATGCACCAGCAGCGTTTGGGAGCGCCACTCTACTCATAGTGGCTTTTGATCACTGGATATGGCGTTGGAGATTCTTGCGATGGGTTCGGCTTGTACGCACACCCGATTTCGCCGGCCAATGGGAGGGCGAGGTTAGGTCATCGTTCGACAAACATGCCCAGATAGTAGAAGTGACGGTCACTGTCCGCCAGCGGTGGACGAACATATCAGTCGCACTCGAAACGGGGAATTCCCGCTCCGAAAGCCGAGTCGCTGCGATAGTCACGCAGGAGAACGGGGAAGCAGAACTTACGCACACCTACATTAACCAGCCTAAGAGCGGGGCGGTAGATACCATGCAAATACACCACGGAACCGCGGTGATGACACTCACTTCTGGCGGAGCGACATTAGAGGGGGACTACTACACGGGCCGTGGTCGCCTCAACGAAGGTAGAATTAGCCTCAGGCGGGTGATTAGCCCCTAAAGCGGCTCGTCGCCGTGCCGGAGCCGCCGCCGAGGCGCTGGAGCTCGGCATCATCGACTTGGTGGTCACGAGCCTCCCCGAGCTCCTGGCGGAGCTGGACGGCCGCACCGTCCTGGTCGAGACCGGTGCCGGCGAGGTGGAAGTGACGCTTGCCACCCGCAATCTGGTCCTCCGCGAGATCGAGATGGGGTTCTTCGACCGGCTGCTATCGCTCATCGCGGACCCCAACATCGCGTTCATGCTGCTCTCGCTGGGGGGTCTGGGCCTGTTCGTGGAGGTCATGAACCCCGGGCTCATCTTCCCGGGCGTCGGAGGGGTGATCGCCCTGGTGCTCGCGTTCATGGCGCTCGGGAACCTGCCGGGGAACTGGGCGGGCGCGGCCCTGATCCTGCTCGGCTTCGCGCTGGCGGTCGCCGAGATCAACGTCGAGGGCTTCGGCGTGCTGGGGGTGCTCGGCATCGTCAGCTTCGTGCTGGGCGGCGTTCTGCTGTTCGCCCACTTCGGCACGCCGTCGCCCGTGCTGCCCAGCATCCGCGTGAGCCTCTGGGCGCTGGTGCCGGTCTCCGCGGCCCTGGCGGCGGGCGTCGGTGGGCTCACCTACTCGATGGTACAATCGCGGCGTCGCCAGCCGCTCGAAGAGGCGGCCCTGCGGCCGTTCATCGGCGCCGGGGGCGTCGTGACGGCGGTGCTCAACCCCCGCGGGACGGTCCGCGTCCGCGGGGAGTCGTGGACGGCACATGCCGCGGACGACGAGCGCATCGAGCGCGGCACCGGCATCGTCGTCGCGGCGCAGGACGGCGCTCTGCTCACGGTGGAGCGCGCTACCGAGCCCGGCGAGCAGACTTAAGCGAGGAGGGGAGTCATGGCCAACTGGGGACTCAACGTCGTGAAGCAGTACGAGCGTATCGTCGTGTTCAAGTGGGGGAAGTACACCGAGATCCGGATGCCCGGCGTACGGTGGCTCTGGCCCATCGTCAACAACGGCTCGAAGACCGTGGACCTGCGCGAGGTACCGGTGATCATCCCGCGGCAGACCAACATCACCAAGGACAACGCGCCCATCGACATCGACTTCTTCGTCTACATGCGGATCATGGAGGACCGGCCGCAGGACACGATCCTCAACATCGAGAACTTCGGCCTGGCGGCGCAGGCACTGGCCATGACCAGCCTGCGGGCGGTCATCGGCGAGATGCCGCTGGACGACGTGCTCTCCAAGCGCGACCAGATCAACGCGCAGATGCAGCTCAAGCTGGACGAGGTGACGGCGAACTGGGGCGTCAAGGTCACCCGCGTGGAGATCAAGGAGGTCGAGCCGCCGCGCGACGTCCAGGACGCCATGAACCGTCAGCTTTCGGCGGAGCGCAACGGCCGCGCAGCCGTTACCGAGGCGGAGGGCCAGCGCGACGCCCAGATCAACGTGGCCGAGGGCGACAAGCAGGCGGCCGTCCTGCGCGCCACGGGCAACAGGGCGGCCACGATCCTCGAGGCGGAGGGCGACCGCCAAGCCCAGATCCTGCGTGCCCAGGGCTTCAGCGAGGGCATGGAGCGCATCAACCAGGCCGCGATGGTGGCGGACCCGCGCACCATGAGCCTCCAGTACTTCGACACCCTCAAGGAGCTCGGGGCCAGCGCGTCGACCAAGTTCATCTTCCCGATGGAGTTCACGTCGATGCTCCAGTCCTTCATGCAGCGGGCAGGCTACGGAGAGAGCGACGAGAAGGCGGGCAGCTAGCCCGGCCAGCGCCGGATGCCGGACCTCGGCTTGGGCAAGTCCCACCGCTCGCTCGCGGTGCTCGTGGCGGCCCTCGCGCTGCTTGCGGCCTGCGGCAGCGAGGACGACGCGCCCACGCCGCCGTCCGCCGAAGCGCTCCGCGACCGCACCGTCGCGGCGCTCCGCCAGCTCTCCACCGTCCACTTCGAGGTCGCGCACGAGGCAGGCGGCACCGACCTCGGCGGCGGCCTGGTGCTGCTGACGGCCGAGGGCGATGCGCTCTTCCCCGACCGCGCCGAGCTCACCGCCCTGACGGTGCTCGAAGCCGCGGGCATCAACCTCTCGATGGGCATCGTGCAGATCGCGCGCGAGACGTACGTCCGGGACCCGGTCAGCCGCATCTGGCGCGCGGCCGACCCCGGCGCGATCCCGTTCAACTTCGTCGGCATGCACGACAGCCTCGCCGACGCGCTCGCCGCGGCGAGCGGTCTTGCGATAGCCGACGGCGGCAGGAAAGACGGCGTGAGCACGTTCCTGCTGAGCGGCGCCGTCGCGGCGCGCGCCTTCGCCGGCCTCGTCCCGAGCGCGGTGGAGAACTCCACCCTGCGCATCGAGGTCTGGATCGGGGTGGAGGACGCGCTGCCGCGGAGCGTCCGCATGGTGGGTGTGCTCATCT
>JADFTG010000047.1 GCA_022560365.1 Chloroflexota bacterium
GAAGCGTGCGATGCGTTCCAGCGCCTCTTCAAGCAGGTTGTACGGTGCCGCGTAGCACATGCGCACGTGGCCGCGGCCGCAGTCGCCGAACGCCGAGCCAGGAATGACCGCGACCTTCTCTTCGTCCAGCAGGCGCTCCGAGAACTCGACGTCGTCCATCCCCGTCGAACGGATCGAGGGGAAGACGTAGAACGCGCCGTGTGGTTCGTTCAGCGCCAGGCCGATCTCCCCTAAGCCCTTCACCATCAGCCGGCGGCGCCGGTCGAACTCGGCGACGAAGCGGCGGACGTCCTCCTCGCCGTGCTGGATCGCCTCCAGCGCGGCGTACTGCGAAGGCGTCGGCGCCGACATCACGATGTACTGGTGCACCTTCATCATCGCCTCGAGCAGGTCCGAAGGTGCGCAGACCCAGCCCACGCGCCAGCCGGTCATCGCGTAGGACTTGGAGAACCCGCCCATAAGCACGGTGCGCTCCTTCATCCCCGGCAACGACGCGAAACAGGTGTGGTCCGTGCCGTAGCTCAGCCGGTCGTAGATCTCGTCCGAGATGACGATCAGGTCGTTCCGCTCAGCCACGGCGGCGATGTCCGTCAGGTCTTCGCGTGACATCTGCGCGCCTGTCGGGTTCGAGGGATAGCCGAGCAGAAGCGCCTTGCTGCGGGGCGTGATTCTTGCTTCGATCTCCTCCGCCGTGACGCGGAAGCCGCGTTCCATCTCTGTCGGCACCGGCACCAGTTCGCCGCCAACGAGCGTCACGCACGGCGGATAGGCGACGTAGTACGGGTCGGGGCAAAGGATCTCGTCTCCCGGGTCGAGCAGCACGTGGCAGGCCAGCAGCAGCGCTTCGGAGACGCCGATCGTGATGATGATTTCGCGCTGCGGGTCGTAGCGCACGCCGTAGAGGCGCTGAATGTGGTCCGCGATCGCCTCTCGCAGCGGGTGGAGACCGTAGTTGGACGTGTAGTGTGTCTCGCCAGATTCGACGGATTCGAAGGCGGCGCGGCTGTAGCGCTCCGGCGTGACGAAATCGGGCTCACCGACGCCCAGGGAGATTACGCCGTCCAGATTGGCGCTGAGTTCAAAGAAGCGGCGTATTCCGGACGCTGAAATCGCATCAATCCTGTGTGAAACCCGCTGATCCGCCTTTTTCCTGGTACCTTCCTTCACGATCCCCTCCGCAGAGATATTGACGCCAATCGTAGCAGAGGCGCGCCAGGGTGTCACCGACCGAGTCTGCGACAGACCGCGTGCTTTCCTGCACTCGCTAACGGCGCTGCTCGGCGTATCCACGCGCGGCGATCGGCCAAACGTCGATCACCCGGTCGCCTTCGAGCACGTAGATCACATCGTGCAGATTGATCGTGGGGTCGATATGCGAGGGGACAAGGCGTAGCCGGTCGCCGACGGCGATCGCCGACTCCGGCGGCAGCGTGATCGAGGCGTGCTCGTCGCTGAGGAAGAGGATACTCGCACCCTCAACGCCGTCGACGTCCGGGTTGCCGTGGTCCTCCGTGCAGGCCTTGTGTCCGGAATCCGTCACGCAGAGGCCCGTAGCGGAGCGCGAAACCACGGTCCCCAGCACCCAGATCGCCTGTTGGAACGGGCTGTCCAGCTTCGCGTACGCCGTGTCCATTAGCACGTACGAACCGGCCTGGATCTCCGTGACGCCCTCAATGCGCCCCGTGATGTCGTACGAACCGGTGCCGCCTGCCGAGATGATCTCGCAGGGCAGGCCGGCCTCACGGACGGCGCTCACGGCGGAGAGCAGGTGGTCCATCGCCCCGCGGGTCACGTGCTCACGCTTGTCCCGCTCCGGTATGCCGACGGCGTGGCCCTCGTAGCCCATGAGGCCGCGCAGGCGAACGCCGGGCGTCGCCGCCGCACGCGCGGCCAGCTCGGCGGCCGCGTCCGGCTGCACGCCGCAGCGCGGCATCCCTACGTTGACGTCGACGAGCACGCCGACCTCGGCTCCGGCGGTGACGGCGGCCTCGCCGGCCATCGCCAGCCCCTCGGGAGAGTCGATGGCGATCTTCATATCGACGCCGCGCGCCGCGATCGCCGCGACCCGAGCCGTCTTGTCCGGGCCGATGACCTCGTTCGCGATCAGGATGTCGTCGCAGATATCGGCCACGACCTCGGCCTCGGTGACGGTCGCGCACGTCAGGCCTGTGCACGAGCCCGCGGCCAGCTGCCGTCGGGCGATCTCTGGCGTCTTGTGCGCCTTGAAATGGGGACGCAGCTTGCAGTCGCCCTCACGGAAGAACTCGGCCATGCGCTCGATGTTCGCCTGCATGGCGGCCGCATCGAGGATGAGCGCCGGCGTCGGGATGTCGGTAACGGTGCTGGGGGCGGTCACGTCGTGGAGTATCGCGCGTAGCGGCGGACGCCGTCTACAGAGGTGGGAACTCTTCGTGCCAGGTCGTCGACTGCTCGTAAGCGTGGGCAACCCGGAACATCGTCGCCTCGTCGAACGACTTGGCGATGATCTGCAGGCCGATCGGCAGCCGGGCGCCGTCGTCCGCCGTCGCGAAGCCGCAGGGCACCGAGATGCCCGGCAGCCCGGCGATGTTGACTGGGATCGTGCATACGTCAGTGAGATACATCTGCAACGGATCGTTGATCTTCTCGCCGATCTTGAAGGCTGGCGTCGGCGACACGGGCGTGAGCAGCACGTCGTGCTTCTCGAACGCGGCGTCGAACTCGCGCCGGATCAGCGTCCGCACCTTCTGCGCCTTTATGTAGTAGGCGTCGTAGTAGCCGGCGGAGAGTGCGTACGTGCCGATCATGATGCGCCGCTTCACCTCCTCGCCGAAGCCGTACTGACGAGTGCCCTCCATGTCGGCCCACATCGATCCGCCCTCGTCGTACGAGAAGCCGTACTTCACGCCGTCGTAGCGCGCCAGGTTCGCCGATGCCTCCGATGGCGCGATGATGTAGTAGACCGAGAGCGCGTGCCCGGTGGATGGCAGCGAGACGTCCGTGTCGATCTCCGCGCCGAGGCCTTCAAGCTGTGCGATCGCCTTCTCCACGGCCTCACGCACGTCACCGTCCATGCCCTCGATGAAGTACTCGCGCGGCACACCGACGCGCAGCCCCTTCACACCTTCGCCGATCGTGGCACTGTAGTCCGGCACTTCGACCGGCGCCGAGGTCGAGTCGCGCTGGTCGTGGCCGGCGATCGTCTGCAGAACAGTCGCCGCGTCGCGGACCGAGCGGGTGAGCGTCCCGATCTGGTCGAGCGACGAGCCGAACGCGATCAGCCCGTAGCGTGAGACTCGTCCGTACGTTGGTTTGAGGCCGACGACGCCGCTCAGCGCCCCGGGCTGGCGCACCGAGCCGCCCGTGTCCGAGCCCAGCGCCCAGTAAGCCATGCCGGAGGCGACAGCCGCCGCCGACCCGGCCGAAGAGCCGCCGGGCACCCGGTCGAGCGCCCAGGGGTTGCGCGTCGGGCCGAAAGCGGAGTTTTCGCCGGAGGAGCCCATCGCGAACTCGTCCATGTTCGTCTTGCCGACCATCACGAAGCCGGCCTCGTCGAGCAGTGTGATCACGTTCGCGTCGTAAACGGGTACGAACGGCTCCAGGATGCGCGACCCGGCCGTCGTGCGGACGCCCTTGGTCACGATGGCGTCCTTGATCGCCGCCGGGATGCCCGTCAGCGGGTTCTCGTGGCCCTCCGCGATCATCTGGTCGGCGCGCGCGGCCTGCGCCAACGCCACCTGTTCCGACTCCGTGATGAAGGCGTTCAAGCGCTCGTCGACGGCGCGTATGCGGTCGAACGTGGCCTGCGTCAGCTCGACTGAGGATACCTTGCCCTCGCGCAGGAGGCCGGCCGCCTCGCGCATCGTCAGGCGCAGGACGTCGTTGGTCATCGCTACTCTTCCAGAATGGCGCGAACGCGGAAGTAGCCGTTCTCCTGGAGCGGCGCGTTGGCGAGGACGTCGGCGTGATCGGTGCACGGCGCCGTCTCGTCGGCGCGCAGCACGTTGTGCAGGTCAAGCGCGTACGCGGTCGGCGGGACGTCGTCCGTGTCGACCTGCTTCAGCTCCTCGAAGTAGTCGAGGATCGACGAAAGCTGGCCGCTGAAGCGCAGGACGTCTTCCTCGCTGATCCCGAGGCGCGCCAGGCGGGCGATATGGCGTATTTCGTCCGGTGTAAGTGACATGGCCCCACGATTATGGGTGGAACAGGAGACAAGAGACAAGAGACGGGGGACGCGGGGACATGAGACAAGAGACATAAGACAGGTGGCCGCCGCCGTTTCCTGTTCCGTGTCTCTTCCTTGCCTGCTACGCTGAAACGGTATGCCGAATCGACTGCCGGTTGAGGCGACCGACAAGCGCGCGATCCGCGGCCATCCCAGCCAGATCTGGACGCCGGGGCTGGAGCGCCGCCTCGCCCTGATGCGCCGGCACGTGCCACTGGAGGGCAAGCGCATCCTGGACGCCGGTTGCGGCGTTGGCGCCTTCGTGCGGCGCCTGCGCGAGTTCACGCCGGACGTCCACGGCTTCGACGTCGAGCGGGAGGGCGTCCTGCGCGGTGCCGAGGAGGTTCCGGGCCTGGGCCTGGCGGTGGCGGAGCACTTGCCGTACAGGGACGGCGCGTTCGACGTGATCCTCATGCACGAGGTGCTCGAGCATGTAGACGACGACCTCGATTCGCTGCGCGAGATGCACAGAGTACTGGCGCCTGGCGGCCGGCTCGTTGTCTTCTGCCCGAACCGGCTCTACCCGTTCGAGACGCACGGCATCTTCATTGGCAAGAAGTACTGCTTCGGGAACTGGCCACTCGTCAACTACTTGCCGGACTTCCTGCGCAACCGCCTCGTGCCGCACGCCCGCGTGTACACGAAGAGCAAGCTGCGCCGTATCTACCGTAAGGCGGGCTTCCGGGCGCAGGTGCACTCGTTCGTATACCCGGGCTTCGACCACATAATGGCGCGGCGCAGGTACGTGGGGCGTGCGTTGCGCTGGCTCCTCTATCCACTCGAAAATACGGGGCTCCGAAACTTTGGCCTCTCCCACTTCGTTGTACTAGTACGGAAATAACCCCACACGGAGAATCACACAGGATAAGATTTGGCCAGGATATACCGAGTCCGCCGCAAGCGGGCACGACAGGCGAACGCTCAGCGCGGCCGCACCTTCCGCTCTCGCCTGACCTCGCTCCTCACGTTGATGCTCTTCGTCGGCGTTCTCGGCATCATTGCTGTCGGCGTTGCCAGCTTCATCGTCTACCAGGGCTACGCCAAGGACCTGCGCGAGCCGCAAGAAGTCATCAACTCGAACACCATCGGGTCCAGCGTCATCTACGATCGTCACGGTAACAAGCTGTACGAGTACGTCCCGGAGTTCGAGGGCCTGCGCGATCCGGTGCCGCTGGCCGAGATCTCGCCGTATCTCCTCGCCGCCACGATCGCAACGGAAGACGCCAGCTTCTACCGCAACCCCGGCGTTAACTTTAAGGGCCTTGCCCGCGCCGCCTGGGAGAACCTGACGCCGTTTGGCCCCGGCCTCTTCGAAGGCAGTGGCGGTAGCTCCATCACTCAGCAACTCGCACGCAACATCTACATCGACTTTGATGAGAGGTCGGCGCGCGGAGCCACGGGGGTCGAGCGCAAAATCAAGGAGACGGTGATCGCGATCGAGCTCAAACAGAACTACTCCGACGATCAGATCCTGGAGTGGTACCTCAACCAGATCTTCTACGGCGCCAACGCTTACGGCGCCGAGGCCGCTGCCAGCCAGTTCTTCGGCAAAGACGCAAAGGATCTGACGCTGGCTCAAGCAGCGCTCCTCGCGGGCCTCCCGCAGGCGCCGGGCGACTACGACCCGACGAACTCCGAGAAGCTCCAGTTTGCCGAGGCGCGCCAGCTCCAGGTCCTCGACCTGATGATCGAACACCTGAGCGACGTCAACTCGATCCCGACGGCCGGCGACAAGGACACCCCGCTGCTCACACTCACTGTCGCCGAGATCGAAGCCGCGAAGGACGAACCGCTGGACTTCGTCGACACCTCGATCGACATCCTCGCCCCGCACTGGGTCTGGTACGTCGAGGAGCAGGTGGCGAAGATGTGCCACGCCGAACTGTTCGAGCCGCCCGGCGACATCTCCTGCGACAAGGTCGTACGCCAGGGCGGCCTCCGCATCACCTCCACGATCGACCTCGGCCTCAACTTAATCGCTGAGCGGATCATTGAGGAAGAGATCTCGCGCACAGAAGAGCAGAACGGCGGGCACAACGCCTCGCTTGTCGCGATCCGCCCGGGCACCGGCGAAATCCTCGCCTACGTCGGCAGCCGCGATTACGATCGCGAAGACATCGACGGCGAGGTCGACATCGCCCGCTCTCTTCAGTCGCACGGTTCGACGATGAAGGTGTTCACGTATCTCAAGGCGTTCGAGGACGGCTGGGTGCCATCGACCTTCGTGGAAGACAAGAAGCTCGTGCTGGATGTCGGCGGTCAGCCGCGTGCCGTCAACAACTGGAATAACGCTTTCCTCGGCAAGATCACGGTCCGCACAGGCCTCTCGCAGTCGGTTAACACTGCGGCCGTGCGTACGCTGATGGACGTGGGCGAAGACCGCATGCGCGACCTCGCGCACCGCATGGGCATCACCGACCTCCGCCAGGGCGATTGCGGGCCGACGATCACGCTTGGCGCCTGCGAGGTGAAGCTTATCGACCAGACGTTCGCCTACGCTGTGCTCGCCAACAACGGCACGATGATCGGCCGCCCGACGTCCGCAGACCTGCCCGACGGCTACCGCCAGCTCGACCAGGTCTCCGTGCTTTCGATCACGGACGCCAACGGGAACCCCGTCTACACGTTCAACGACCCGGAAGAGGTGCAGGTGGTCGAGCCCGCTTACGCCTACATGATCACGGACATCCTCTCTCGAGACGCGATCAACTGGAGCCGGTTGACGATCGACCGGCCGGCTGCCTCCAAGACCGGAACCAGCGAAGAGTTCCGCGACGGCGTGCTGATGGGCTACACGCCGGACCTGGCCGTGGGCGTCTGGATGGGCAACGCTGACAACTCGAAGATGGCGCCGAACACGTACTCCCGCGTCGGCTCGGGGCCCATCTGGCGCATCTTCATGGGAGAAGCGCACGCCTACCTGGAGCTGGAGCCGCGGCCCTTCGAACGGCCGAGCGATGTCTCTCTCATCGACTGCGGTGGCCGAAGCGAAGTCTTCAAGAAGGGCACATCGGCGGTCAGGTCCGGCGGGTGCAGCGGCCCGGACGGCGCTGGTGGTATCGCGACACCGACGCCCGGAGGCCCGGTGTTCCCGACGACTTCCGGCGACCCGACGCCGACGCCGGACAAGCCCAGCGTCTTCTTCTACACCGTCCGCGATGGTGACACGATCGAGTTCGTCGCCGAACTCTTCGCCGTCGACCTCGAAGACCTGCGCGCGGCGAACGGCATCATCGAGGGGGAGATCATCTTCTCTGGCGACGTGCTCATCATCCCTGGGCAGACGCAGACTAACCCGAGCCCGGATCCGGATCCCGAACCGGATGTCGAAACCGAGGGCGTTATTGTGCCCGTCCCTTCCGGCGGTGACTGACCCGTCCTCCGCTTGCTGCAACGACTCGTCGGGCAGTAGCCTGACCCCGACATGAACCGCGCTGCGGGAAGTCCCACCTGTGGGTGACGAGGATCGCGGTCGCTCTTTCATCCGCCGCCAGCGCCCCGGTTCGGGTGAAGGCGGGCGCAAAGCTAAGGAACCAAAGCCTGAAGACGAAGGTCGGCGCCCC
>JADFTG010000048.1 GCA_022560365.1 Chloroflexota bacterium
GCCGTCCCGAGCGGCAGACTACGACTTCTCATAGCCATGCTTGGTGCTCCTTCACTAGAAAGTCGTTACCCACTTGACTACGGCGCCGCGGTGCAAGCTACCTTGTCTCCGGGCTCCTCGTTCCACTGGTGCACGCAGATCGTGGCTTCGAAGTTGAGCGTGGCGCCCTGCGCAGCCTCTTGCTCGACGTGGACCCAGAGCGTGCAGTACGTGATCCCGTTGGGTTCTATGATCCCGCCTGGTTCTAGCTGCGGGTGATCGTCGATCGTCCCTTCAATAGCCGATCCGTCCTCGGTCTCATCGAAGTAGCAGGGCTCTCCACCAATGCCTGTTGAGAAGCCAAAGTTGACGAACAACCCTGGGTCGGCGAAGGTGATATTTGGCTGTTCAACCCTGATCGGGATCGTCCCGGTGTTCTCGACGTCGAAGTTGACGATGCACCAGAAGCTGGGATAGCCTCGCTCAATCACCACTTTAAGGGTCTGAGGGCCGGGGTTGGGAAGGCCATCCTCTAGCGTCACTTCACAGTTAGCGATGAGCTTGCCTTCAACCTCTTTGTGCTCGTCCATGCCGTTGTCGGACAGCTGGCCGATGTCGCCCTGGTCGATCTCTTCGATCGAGAATTCGGCGTTGACTTCACCTGTACGCACCTCACCCTGGATGGTGAGGACTTTGGACCACAGACCGTAGCCGACGGCCATCATGCCCAGCGCCACAACAAGTAGCATGAACAGCAGTCCGGCGCTCATTGCGTTTCGTTTGAAACTAAGTCGTTTCACAATTTCCTCCTGTTTGGTATTCTTCGTTCGTTTCGAAACTTCTGAGATCGATTTCGTGGGGCACCACCTCCTCTAAGGCGCCCCGCACGGCCGTACAAGCGAAAGGGCCGGCCCATTGCCAAAGACCGACCCTAGGATTAAAATCGGAAGTGGCAAAAGGGCTCTGTTAACCCGGTGTCCTTGCCGGCCCCACACCGTATCCAGCCGTGCGGGGCTTTTCTTTTCTTAAGCAGTCAATTTGCGCCTAGTGAATCTTGCCTCCTCGCCTTCCTCGATACCCGCTCCCTCCCAATCAGTCGCGGGATGATCTGTCGATATTAGCGTGAGCCGGCGAAGCACATCTGAGCTGAGTGATGCGGCCTCAGTTGCGCCCTCCTCCGCGGAACGCCGCAGTAGCGTGCGGGCTCTCAATAGCAGCTGCAAGGCTGTGAACGGTCGCCTCAGATAAAAGTCGGCCCCCTCTGTCAGGCTTCGAAGCTCTGCAGGCATATCTTCATCTCCCAGAATCATGAGTGGAGCGGAAGTCATTCCACGCAGAATCGCCACCACGTCGTAGGGCTCGAAGGCTTCCAGATCTTCCTCTGCCCCGATTACAAGCGCCGGATCTAGTCTTCTAATGAAGACCATCGCCTCGACGACTCGGCCAACCTGCACGACGTGGAACCCGTCGGCCGCCATGGCAGCCGACACATAGCGACGCTCGATCGCATCGCTATCAACGACCAGCGCCAGATTTCTCATGGACGGCATGATAGGAAAGTGAGCGTGAGTTAGTTGTGACGGCGTGTGACGGTTCCGAGAAAGAACCGTGAGTGAGCGTGAGCTAGATGGCTTCGCGTTCGATTGCTTGGCTTACAAGCCTGAATCCCACACCTGTCACGGTAGCGATGGAGACGATGCCGCCGGACACATCGCTCAATTTCCGCCTTATGAGCTGGATGTGTTTTCGAAGTGCAGCATCTTCGGCTCTCCCATAGCGTCCCCATACGAGAGAACAGATAGCCGCCTTCTTGGTCACCAATTCGTCCCGGCCGGCAAGTTCCGCGAGAATCGTGAACTCGGTGGCGGTCAAGTCCAGCATCTGGTGGCCGACATAAGCCTCGTATCGCTCGGGGTCGATAGTGAGGTACCCGCACTCGATCCGGCGAACCTCTCCCGAAGGGCTCTTCCCGAGCCTGCGCAATGCCGCCCGAACCCGCGCCACGAACATCGCAGGATTCAGTGGAAGGGCGAAGTGATCATCGGCGCCTGCATCCAGGGCTTCAATGAGGTCAAGTTCGGTATCTCCGGCGGAGGCTGACACAATTACGCCCTGAAAGTCTTCGCGAATGGTTCGAATCGACGAAAGCCACTCTGATCGCCGAGAGCAACACTGAACAACCACCACGTCGAATGATCTGAGGTCTTCGGCAATCGACTCGATAGAGGAGCGAAGGGTAACTTCGCTCCCTGGCCATCCTAGATGAAGGCCAGCGATTATATCCTCTCCACCACCGCCACCCCGATTTATGACTGCTCGCATCTAACCCCCCGGTGCGAAAGAGAATTAGCGCTCATACCCAATTGGGCGGGCGCTTAGGCGGTCAGGAGTTTTCCACATTGGATGTGGATATGTCAAGTTCCGGTAGTCAAATATATGGAGTCGGCGTATCATCCTTTCATCCATCTCACTGTTGCCCGATCTCCATCTGAACTAAGAGCGAAGCCGATGCCACGTCTCCTTGCATACTCCCTAGCCACTCTCGTCATATTCGCCGTTTCCGCCTGCGCAGATGACACTGACGCCCCAACCCCCTCACCAACAGCCTTCCCTGACGTCTGCCTCCCGAACCCAGATCCTGCCACCTCTGAATTCCTAATCCTTGAGGCGCCCGACCCGTTCACCGAGGTTCGCAGCGCGGTCACGGTCAGCGGTCAGGTCAACGCATTCGAGGCGACGTACCAGATCATCATCTTTGATGCTGGCGGAATCCCCCTCGTCGAGACGTTCGGCACTGCACAGCAGCCTGACATCGGCGTAATCGGTCCCTTCAGCAGCGCCGTCGGGTTCACCGTTACCGAGCCGACCCCCGCCTGCATCTGGGTGTTCGAGGAGAGCGCCCGCGACGGCAATCCGATCAATATCGGTCAGATCCCGGTCGTTCTTCTGCCTTGCGAGCCTAAGACCACGCCATTGTCATTGTCGAGATGTGCCATATTCCAGGATGGTCAGTGAGCTTCGGTCAAGCAACGGCCGTCCGGGGGCCGGGGCCAACAACGGCCGCGTCTACGACATGGAGCTGTACGCGATAACGATCGGCGACGTGCTCGGCTAGGCGGACGACGAGACGATCTCCGTGAAGGCGGAGACGATGCGGTCCGGGCGATCGCGGTGGCCGTCGAGGCCGGCGTTGCGCGGGTCGACCCAGATGCCGTGGAGGCCGAGTTGCATCGGGGCGAGGACGTCGAACTCAAGGTGATCGCCGATCGCCCAGGCGTCGCCGGGAGTCACATCAAGCGCTGAGAGGAGTGTGTCGAAGACGCGCCGGTCGGGCTTGCCGACGCCGAACTCGCCCTCGATGACGATGTGGTCGAAGTAGGGAGCGAGACCGAAGCGTTCGATCTTCATGCGCTGGGTGGTGGCGGCACCGTTCGTCATCATGCCGAGCCGCACACCTTCAGCGCGGAGACGGTCGAGCGCATCTGCCGCACCCGGAAACAGGTGAGCGCGTTCTTCGCGCAGTTCGCGATACGTCTCAGCGAGGTCGCGAGCGAGGCCGTTGTCGTCGATCCCGAGTTCAGCGAAGACCAGTTCGAGGATGTGTCGCCTGACTGCGCGCAGGTCAAGCCGGCCCATGCGATGACGCTTCGGATCAGACCAATACCACGACGTAAGCTTGTCGATCTCGGCGCGAAGGCGGTCGACACCGACGCCCGGCAGTCGCGGCGCCACAGATGCGCAGGCGTCGTCCCAGCAGGCGTCGACGTTGCTGCTGTCGTCGAGGAGCGTATCGTCGAGGTCGATGAGGATCGCGCGAGGGAAGGAGGCCACGTCTCGATTTTAGCGGAGGCGCGGGCAGAAGCGCAGCAATATACTGGCAGCGTGATGACGGTCAGCCGGAAAGGAAGACACGGTGGGTAACAGGTTCAAGGTAGGTGACCTCGAGGTGCTGGCGGTCAGCGACGGTCTTGGGTTCACGCCCGGAACCGTGTACTTCCGCGGCACGACGGACGAGCAGTGGGAGAAGCACAAGCGCTGGCTGAACCACGCCGGCCAGTTGGAGTTCCCGTTCAGCTGCTTCCTGGTCGACTCCGGCGGGCGCAAGGTGCTCATCGACACCGGCCTGGGGCCGGTGAACATGTTTGGCTTCACCGGCGGCGCTCTGTTGGACGAGCTGGCGGCCGGCGGCGTCAGGCCTGAGGATGTCGACGTGGTGTTTCTGACGCACCTGCACATCGACCACTGCGGAAACGTGGCGCACGACGACGGCGAGGCGATGAAGGCGGTGTTCCCGAACGCGACCTACCGCTGGACGACCGGCGAAGAGGAGTTCTGGTGGGAGCCCGACCCGCGGGCGGCGACGCCCGGCTTCGACTGGAAGAAGATGATGGCCGCGGTGTCCGGGCGGTTCGAGATCGCGGACGACGGGGCCGTGATCGCGCCGGGGATCAACGTTATCGGTACGCCTGGGCACACGCCGGGGCACGCCGGGGTCATCCTGTCCTCGCAGGGGAAGCGCGCGTTCATCCTGGGCGACACGATTTCGTGCCCGGTGCAGCTGGAGGAGAGCGAGTGGTCCGGCATGGGCGACATGGACGGCGGCCTGGCGCGGCGGTCGCAAGAAGCGGCGCTGCGTGAGATTGAGTCGGACGGGGCGCTGATGACGGCGGCGCACTTCCCGGGGCTGACGCTGGGCCGCGTGCTGCAGGGCGAAGGCAAGCGCTACTGGGAGGCGGTTTAGGCTCCGGCCCGAACCGCGTCCACAATCCGGTGACAGCGGCACCTTGACACGTTCATCGCCCGTTCCTACGCTGGCCTCGCCTCTCCATGCCTGACCTACCTGCCACGCTGCGCACGATTGCCGACGGCCGACGGGACGACCCGCTGCGGCCCGTTACTGTCGTGGCGCCATCGCACGCTGCCGCGCTGCAGATGCGCCGCCGCCTCGGCGAACTGACGCCGTTCGCGGCCGTCCGCTTCGAGACGTTTCCTCGGCTCTCCGAGCTGCTTGGTGCGGGCCACCTCGCCGCGGACGGCCGAAGGCCGCTGGCGCGACCGATCGGCGACTACCTCGCCGGCCAGATCGCGGTCGAGTCGCAAGGCACGCTGGCCGCGGTCAGCGACCTTGCGGGGTACGCGCGCGTTCTGCGACAGCTGTTCCGCCGCCTGCGCCGCGCCGGCATTACATCGTCGAGCGCTATCCATGGGGCGTACCCGGAGCACGCGCGCGAGATCTTCCGGCTGTACGACCGCTTTCGCGAGGCGTCGGCGGCCTTCTACGATGAGGAGGACTTGCTCGATGCCGCCGCCGTGGCCGTCGAGGCGGGCCGCGCCGGAGCGCTGAGCGATATCGGGGCGATCTACGTCGCGCCGCCGGGCGCCCTGACCGCTGCCGGGACGCGCCTTCTCGATGCTCTGCGTTCGGCCGCGCCCGGCTTTGAGGAGATTGAGGAGGGCCCTGATCAACCGCAGTCGCAGCGATTCGTACTGGCGCCTGACCCAGCGAGCGAGGCACGCTGCGTCGTCCGGGACGTGATCACGGCGCTGGAAGAGGGCGTGCCGCTGCACGAGATCGGCGTCTTTCACGGTGCGGACGCCTCGTACGGGAGGTTGCTGCGCGAGGCGTTCGCCGACTCCGGCGTGCCGGTGGCGCCGATGCCCGGACTGCCGCTGATCGAGACGCGGGCCGGCCGCGGTGTGCTGGCGCTCGCCTCGCTGCCGGAACGCGACTTCTCGCGTGCGGCCGCGATGGAGTTCCTGTCGATCGCGCCGCTGAAGGAGTACATCCCGGCGGGAGACGGCAACGAGCGCCTGACAACCAACGACTGGGACCGGCTCTCACGGGAGGCCGGCATCACGCGGGGCAAGGACGCCTGGGACCGACGGCTCGGCATTTTCATCAGCGACAAGGAGGACCAGCTTCAGTCGCCCGGGGTCGCTGAGAACGAGGCCTGGGGGCGCGCGATCACGTATCAGCGTGACAAGGCCGAGCGCTTGCGGGCGGTGATGGGCCGCCTGCTGGCGCGCCTTGAACCGCTGCGGCGCGACCAGGACGCAGCGTCGTTCATCGAGGCGTTCAAGTCGATCGTCGAAGACTACTTCGACGCGGACGACGACGCGCTCGAAAGCGTGATCGATGAGATCGACCAGCTTGGCACCGTCGGCGCAGTCGGTGGCGAGTTCAGCCTTGACAACTTCGGCGGTGCGCTGCGGGCCAACCTTGAGCTCGCCTTCACGCGCGAGCGCGGCCTGGGCGACGGCGTCGTCATCGCTGAGTACCGCATCGCGGGCGGGCTGGAGTTCCGGCGGGTGATCCTCTGCGGCGCGTTCGAGGGTGCGCTGCCGGCCGGCCCCGGCGGCGACGCGATCCTCGACGACCGCGTCTGGCAGAGCTTGAAGGACGAGCACCCGTTCATCGAAGATGCGACGACGCGCATCAAGCGCGCCCGCGAGTCGGCAGAGCGTGCCATCGGGGCGGCCGCGGGCGGGCACCTGACGTGGAGCGCACCACGCCACGAGCCCGGCGGCGGGCGCGGGTACTATCCGTCGCCGATGATGGCGGAAGCGTATTCCGCCACCGTTGGCCGCCGTGTCACCGCCTCGGAGCTGCTACTAGAGGTGTCATCGGAGGACGTCGCGCACCCGGGCTCTGCGCTTGGCTCGATGCTGGCGGGGCCGGTCGTCGATGCGGCCGAGCTGGGGTTGCGCGACGCCGTGCGGAGCGCCCAGGCAGGCGCGACGATTCCCGAGGACGATCCGCGCGCCCGGCCGCTGGCGCTTCTGAGAGCGCGGCGCAGCGGCGTCTTCACGGAGTGGGACGGCAACGTTGCCGGGCTCGACGGTGAGCTGCTCGCGGAGGCAGGGAAGAAGGTTTCGCCGACGTCGCTCGAGACGTATGGGGCGTGTGGTTACCGGTACTTCGCTCGTTCGGTGCTGCGCTTGAACGTGGTGGAAGAGCCCGACGAACGCGAGATGATGGGCGCCGCTGAGCGCGGCAGCGTGATCCACCGTGTGCTGGAGCGCTTCTTCCTCTACCAGCACGAGCGAGGGCGTCCGGCGGCGAAGGAGACCTGGACCGCCGCCGACGAGACGCTGCTGCTCCAGATCGCGGACGAGGAGCTGGCGAACGCCGCGGCCCGCGGGCAGACGGGCCTCGAAGTCTACTCCAAGCACGAGGTGCGGACGATTGGCTCCGACCTGCGCCAGTTCCTGGTCGCCGACAATGCCCTTCGCCAGATGACGGGCGCCGTTCCGGCCGAGTTTGAGCAGGCGATACCGCCGACGGAGATCGCCGGAGTGACGCTGCGCGGGCGCGTTGACCGCATCGACCGTACGCCCGACGGGCGCACCGCCTATGTGATCGACTACAAGACGGGCAGCACGTACGAGTTCCGCGACCTGATCAGCGGCAAGAGTTCAGACCCGCTCCTGGGCGGGCGGAAGCTCCAGCTGCCAACGTACCTGGCGGCCGCAGGCGACGCCGAGAACGCCGTCGCGATGTACTGGTTCATCACGCGCAAAGGCGGGTTCACTCCCCTCTTCTACGCGCGCACTGCGGCCAACAGGGAGCGTTTCGAGGCGACACTGACGGCGATCGTCGACGGCATCCGCGGCGGTTCGTTCCCCGCTGTGCCGAACGAGGAAGACGAGTGGCGCGGTGGTTTCGAGAACTGCACGTACTGCGAGTTCGACCGTATCTGCTCGCGCCGCCGTGATATCGAATACAGTGCGAAAGAGAGTGACACGGCCGCCCAAGCGTGGCGGGGCGTCCGGCTCGCCGCG
>JADFTG010000049.1 GCA_022560365.1 Chloroflexota bacterium
TTCAGTCCGACCTCGAGCCACCCACGGCCTTCTACCCGACTGGCGGCCTCTTCATCGGCGCCGCGGACGGAAACTTGAGCGCGGCAGAGTCCGGCTCGGGTGTTCTGGCTCGCATCACCTTCCGGGCGATCGCGACGGGAGTGAGCGAGACTTCCATGCCGCAGCTGGACCTCGACGGGAACGGCACCACCGACAAGGGGCCGCGGCTACTCGGTCCCGGCGGCGCAAACGAACCGATCGCAGACGTCAACGGCGACGGCTTCTTCGACGCCGATGTGGCCAGCGCGGTCATCTCCGTCGGCGGCGACTGCTCCTCCGCTCTGCCACTATCCACTCCCACACCTCCACCAACGCCCACAGTTACTCCCACTCCGATGGAACAGACGCCATCACCGACACCTGCGCCAACGCTCACCCCAACGGCCACCCCGACGGCCTCGCCGACGGCCACGCCAGTGGGACAGACGCCGTCACCGGCACCCACGCCCACCGGCGATCTTATGGTCTGGGGCGACAACAACTGCTCGCAGCATCTGGACCCGGTCGACTCGCTGTTCGTGCTGCGCGGCGACGCCGGTTTGCCGACGAATACAGGTGACTGCCCCGACATGGGCGCGAACATCGAAGTACTGAACGCCTCGCCTCACATCTGGGGCGATGTTGACTGCAAAGACGGTATGACGCCGGTGGACTCGCTGAAGATACTGCGCTTTGATGCCGGACTCGGCGCTACTCAGGCGGAAGGGTGTCCCGGAATGGGCGCTAGCGTCACGATCGTCGAGGGCTGACCTCCGTCAGGCTCTTGTTCCTCGCTACCGCCGGGAGGGTAAGCTCATCGCAGTAGTGTCTGGTGGCACAGCGCTCAGGTCCTCATTCTTACGAAATCCCCCGCGGCGGACTCTATCACTGAGCTACGTTGGCCCCATATAGCCACTGTACGAAACCCCTCGTTCGCGCGGCAACGACGTCGGCGCGTGCTAGATCTCGACGTGCTCGACTTGCGGCACCGTCGTCCGCAGCAGTTTGCGGGCGACGGTGTGAAAGAGGCCGGCGTCGCCGGTGGTGTAGAAGCGAAAGCGTGGGGCCGCGTTGCCGGCGAGCCCGTCACGCTCCTCAAGGAGCTGGCGCACCCGGCGCGCGACGGGCCGTGATGGGTCGTACACGCGCACGCCCGGGCCGAGCATGTTCTTGATGCGGTGTCGCAGGAACGGGAAGTGCGTGCAGCCAAGGCCGACGACATCGGCGCGGCTCGCCTTTACCGGCGCCAGGTGCCGCTCCAGGAGCGCCGTCGTGGCGCGGGTGCGTACCTCGCCCGCTTCGACCAGGTTCTCCAGGCCGTCGCAGCCGACGTTCACGACCTCTTTGTCGGAGGCGAACTCACGGATCAGGCCCGCCATGTAGTCGCTGGATGACGTTGCGGGAGTAGAGAGCACAGCGATCGTTCCGGTGCGCGTCCGGCTGGAGAGCGTCTTCACGACAGGCACGACGCCGACGAACGGTGTCTCCGGGAACGTCTCGCGCAGGTGCGCGATGGCGTGGACGGTGGCGGTGTTGCAGGCGACGACGATCAGCTTGGCGTCGCGGTCCAGGAGAAAGCGCGTAATGCGAGAGGTGAGGTCGCACAGTTCCGCGGTCGGCTTCTCGCCGTAGGGGACGTGGCCGCTGTCGGCCAGGAAGTCCATGCTCTCGTCCGGCAGAAGCTTGCGTATCGTCCGCCAGATCGAGAGCCCGCCGACGCCCGAGTCGAGCAATCCTATCGGCCTGTTGTCCATCGCTTCCTCCGTCACTCGTCGCCGCTCAGTTATCAGGATAAACGCCGCGGGCTCGAATGGGATACCATGGCGCCCTTTGACCGTAGTCGAAGCGAACGGGATAATTGCACGAGTATGCCCTGGACACGTGGACTCATCCTGCTCGGCGCAACCGGGATCGCCGCCCTGGTGATCGCCTGCGGCGACGACGCCGAGAATTCCGCTACCGATACACCAGCGCCGTCCACAGCCCCGCCAACGGCGGAGGTGACGGTGGAGGCGACGGCGACCAGGAATTGCCCCGAGCCCACAGAAGAAGCACCGGAGGCCACAGTGAAAACGTATGACAGCGCGCCTGAAGGGATCATCGACCCCGAGAAGTCCTACACGGCCGTGATCCACACCGAGCGCGGCGATTTCACGATGACGCTGCGGCCGGACCTGGCGCCGCAGCACGTGAACTCGTTCGTCTTCCTCGCCCGCGACGGCTACTACGACGGCGTCACGTTCCACCGTGTGATCCCGGGTTTCGTGGCGCAGGCGGGCGATCCCACGGGCACCGGCAGCGGCGGCCCCGGCTATACCGTCCCGGCCGAATTCACGACCGAAGTGCCGTACACGGAAGGCGTGGTCGGCGCCGCGCGGACGAGCGATCCCGACAGCGCCGGCAGCCAGTGGTTCGTTACGCTGGACGAGGCGTCGAGCCTGAACGGCCAGTACACGGTCTTCGCTCAGGTGACCGACGGCATAGACGTCGTGAAGTGCATCACGGCGCGTGATCCGTCGACCAACCCGAGCGCCCCTCCCGGCGACAAGATCATCAGCATCGAAATCATCGAATCCTAGCGCAGTACGTCGCGCCGGCGGCGGCTGACGATCGCCTGGATCTCCGCGTTCGATAGCCCGAAGCGGTGCAGCGTGTGCCGCACGAACTGCATTCCCAGCTCGAACTCCGCGTGAACGATCTGCGACACGCCGAGGTCGCGCAGGCGGCGTCTTCCCTCCTCGAACGCGCCGTGCGCGACGATGTCAATACGCGGGTTGAGATCGCGCGATGTGATAACGATCCCCTCCACCATGCCAGGATCGCCCGTCGTCACGACCAGCACGCGCGCTCTGTCCAGCGCTGCCTGTTCCAGCACCACGGGCAGCGCCGCGTTGCCGACGATGTACGGCACGTCCTCCGCTGCCAGCGCGCGCAGAGCGCCGGGGTCCTCGTCGATCACGATGTAGCGAAAGTCACGCGCTCTCAACATGTGCGCCACTTCTTGGCCCGCCTCTTTGTAGCCGACGATCACTGCGTGGTTGGCCAGACGCACGTCCTCCGGCACGTGAACCTCCATCTGCGCAGTGGTCATCCTGCCCAGCACCGGCAAACGCTGGATCGCGCTGAAGATGTGGTCATGGGCGGCGAAGAGCAGTGGGCTCACGGCGATGCTGATAAGGACGCTGGTCAACAGCGCCTCGTTCAGGCCAGGGCCAATGACATCCTCGCGTACAGCTGCAGTCACCAGAACGAACGAGAACTCGCCCATGTTCGCCAGCGCCAGCGCCGCCGCCACGATCGCACGCGGCGGGAACCCCAGGAACGCCGAAGCCACGGACACTGTGACGATCTTGCCCAGCACGGCGATGGCGGCAACCCCGAGGACGATTTCCGGGTCATCCACCAGGCTGTTCGGATCAACCAGCATGCCTATCGCCACGAAAAAGACGACCGCGAACACTTCCCGCAGCGGGAAGATCTCTGCGATCGTGCGCTGGGCGTAGTTTGACTCCGAGACGATGAGACCCGCCAGGAACGCGCCGAACGCGAGCGACAGCCCGGCCTCGAACGACAACGACGCCGTTCCCAGCGCGAGCACGACCACAGTGAGCAAGAAGAGCTCACGCGAACGCGGCCGGGCGACGAGCGAGAGCACTCGCGGCACAGCGAAGCTGCCGACGATCCATACCCCGGCGATGATCGCGGTCACCGTCACGGCCGCGACCAGGATCTCCTCGGCCAGGTTCTCACCCTCGCCACCGATTACCGGAACAGCGACGATGAAGGCGACGACGATAAGGTCCTGCACGAGCACCACGGCGATGGCGATACGCCCGGTGGGACCGGAGATCAGTCCCCGGTCCTCAAGCAGGCGAAAGGCGATCATCGTGCTGGAGATCGAGACGATCATACCGGTGATGATCGCCTCGCTCGTGCTCAGCCCCAGCGCCAGCCCCGCCAGCGTCCCCGCACCGAGGATGGCCACCGTGCCCACTACTCCGCCGAGGAAAGCGATGCCGCGCGCCTCAACAAGCCCCCGCAGCGAGAAGCGCACGCCGAGCGTGAACATGAGGAGGGCGACACCGAGATCGGCGACCGCCTGTACGTCTGTGACGTTGGCGCTGGGGCCAGGCGTGTTCGGGCCGATGACGACACCGGCGGCGAGGTAGCCGAGCACAGTCGGCAGCCTCATCAGGCGAGCGATCCCACCCCCGACAAGGGCGGCGCCCACGACAGCCGCCAGGCTACCTACGAGGCCTAGTTCTTCCATTCAGACACGCGCAGTCGAGCGATACGTGATACGTGAAAAGGGGTGCGACGGCGCAATCGTAGCACAGAGGTCGCGCTACTCTGCCCGCGGCAGGTCCAGCGAGCCGCCCGACTCGCCGCGCCTGCCCGACGGGCCTATAGGGCGGACGCCCTCCACATGGCGCTCCGCGTGGTAAGAGGAGCGCACCAGCGGTCCGGACTCCACGTGCCTGAAGCCCAGCGCCAGCGCGGCCTCGCGCAGCTCGTCGAACTCTGACGGGGCGTAGTAGCGGTCGATCGGCAGGTGCTTCGCGCTCGGTCTCAGGTACTGGCCCACGGTCAGGACCTCGACGCCGCAACGCGCGAGGTCGGCGAAGACCTGCAGGAGCTCGTCTCTGGTCTCGCCAAGCCCGACCATTACTCCGGACTTCGTGATCGTTCCTGGGTCCAGCTCCTTTGCGCGCCGCAGCAGGCCGAGCGAGCGCTCGTATCGTGCCTTCGGCCGCACGCGCGGGTAGAGGCGGGGCACGCTCTCCGTGTTGTGGTTGAGGATCTCCGGCTGCGCGGCGCAGACGGTGGCCAGCGCGTCTTCATCGCCCAGGAAGTCCGGGATCAGCACCTCGACGCTCGTCTCCGGCGAAAGACGCCTGATCCAGCGGATCGTCTCCGCGAAGATGCCGGCGCCGCCGTCCGGCTGGTCGTCGCGGTTGACGGACGTGACGACGGCGTGGCCGATGCCCATCTCTCGCACAGCGTTGGCGACGCGCATCGGCTCCAGGTTGTCGAGCGCTCCCGGCCGGCCCGACTTGATGGCGCAGAAGCCACAGGCGCGCGTGCAGGTGTCGCCCAGGATCATGAACGTGGCGGTGCCGGCGCCCCAGCACTCACCGATGTTTGGACAGTGCGCCTCTTCGCAGACGGTGTGCAGGCCGCCGCGGCGCATCAGCTTCTTCAACCGCACGTAATCGTCGCCGCCGGGGAAGCGGACCTTGAGCCACGGCGGCTTTCGTCCCTCTGCCAGCCAGTCCACTGCCGTGTCGTCGCGGGCTCTGTCCACGGGGCTATTGTAATGCAGGCGGACGAGAGACTGGCTCCCGGCGCAAGGGCGCAGAGTGCAGCGACTGTAGAGTCGTGCGCGTCGGGAAGCTTGCCGTTATCTCGTCGCCGCCGCTAACATTGCGATATTCCAATGCCTCACGTACTGCTCTTCGGCGACGAGACGGTCCTGGCCGGCTACGCGCCCTCACTCGAGGGCCAGGCCCTGTCTGTATCACGGCGCCTGCCGGGTGAGACCGACCCGCTGCCTGACAACGTTGACGCCATCGTCCTTCACCTGCCTTCACTCACCGAGGACGCGCAGGCGCGCGTGCTGATCGAGAGGGCGCAGGCGGAGGACGGCGCGGGCCTCGTGCTGATCGCCGGACCGGAACACGTCGCCGCGTTCGACCCGCTCCGCGACGCCGACGAATTTCTGCTCGAGGGGGCGACCGCGGACGAGCTAACGGCGCGTGTGCGCCGGGTGCTCTGGCGGCTGCAGCGGCACGACTCCGGCAACGTGCTCAAGAGCGGCGAGCTAGTGATGGACCTGGCGAACTACACGGTGCACATCGCCGGGCGGCCCGTGGAGCTGACGTTCAAGGAGTACGGGTTGCTCCGCTTCCTCGCCGTCAACCGCGATCGTGTCTTCAGCCGCGAGGCGCTCCTGAACAACGTCTGGGGCTACGATTTCTACGGTGGCGCCAGGACCGTCGACGTGCACATCCGCCGCCTGCGCTCGAAGATCGAGGACCGCCACACGACGTTCATCGAGACCGTGCGCAACGTGGGCTACCGCTTCCGCGGCCCGGCCTAGGCGGCCACTCTTCCGCTCCGGCGGTAGCGGATGAGGCGCTCGTGCGGTCGATGTAAGACTGGTATTGCCGTTTCTCCCGCGTTCCAGGGTTTCCGGCCCGTAACATCGCGTTCATGGGTGCGTAACACGTCCGTAACATGGCGACGGCGCGCCGGTGCTACCTTAATCGGCAAGTATTCCAATTTACGGGAGGCGACAAGTCATGCCAGAAGACCTAATCAATAGCGGCGACACTGCTTGGGTGCTCGCTGCGGCCGCGCTGGTGATGTTCATGACACCAGGCCTGGCTTTCTTCTACGGAGGCTTCGTCCGCAACAAGAACGTCCTGGGCACGATCATGCAGTCCTTTGTCGTAATGGGGATCGTGGGCGTGCTCTGGATACTGATCGGCTACACGCTTGCCTTCGGCCCCACCGAAGGCGGCATCATCGGCAACTTCGACTACATCGGACTCAAGGGCGTAGTGATGGAGCCGCATCCCAGTTTGGCGATTCCTCACGAGGCGTTCGTCGTCTTCCAGTTGATGTTCGCCATTATCACGCCGGCGTTGATCACCGGCGCTTTCGCGGAGCGTGCCAAGTTCAGCACGTTCCTCATCTTCATGGCTGCTTGGTCGATCCTCGTCTACGCTCCCGTGGCGCACTGGATCTTCGGCGACGGCTTCCTGTCTGCCTTCAGCGTGATCGACGTCCTCGGCGTGTTCGGCGACATCAACGCGCTCGACTTCGCGGGCGGGACGGCGATTCACGTGAACGCCGGCGCCGCTGCTCTTGCGGCGGCGATCATGTTCGGCAGGCGCAAGGGCTACGGCGTAGAGCCGATGGAGCCGCACAACGTGACGTACATCGTGCTTGGTGCGGCGATCCTCTGGTTCGGCTGGTTTGGCTTCAACGCCGGTAGCGCCGGTGCCGCCAACTTCCAGGCCGCTAACGCCTTCATCGTCACGGGCACGGCAGCTTCGGCCGCCATGCTCGCCTGGCTCTTCGTCAGCTGGGCGCTCACCGGGAAGGCAAGCGCCATCGGCGCCGCCGCCGGCGTCGTCGCCGGGCTCGTCGCGATCACACCGGCCTCGGGCTTCGTCGAGCCGGCCGAGTCGATTATTATCGGCGCCATCGCCGGCGCTCTCTGCTACGGAGCCGTCAGGCTGCGCGTCAAGGTGGGCCTTGACGACTCTCTCGACGTCGTCGCCGTGCACGGCGTGGGCGGCCTCTGGGGCGGCGTTGCGACCGGCCTCTTCGCCAGCGCTACGGTCGGCGGCGTAGACGGCCTCTTCCGCGGCGAGGCTGGCCTGATGGCGGACCAGATCGTGGCTATCGCCTTCGTCGCGGTTTACTCTTTCGTCGTTACCATGATCATCCTCAAGGCACTTGACCTGACGCTCGGCATTCGTGTATCTGAGGAAGACGAGCAGCGGGGCCTGGACGTCACGCAACACGGCGAGCGCGGTTACGTTCTGGAAGACGCCGGCGCGCCGGCGTACGCAGCGCCCGCGTCCCCGCCGCCACCGCCACCGCCACCACCG
>JADFTG010000050.1 GCA_022560365.1 Chloroflexota bacterium
GAGAGAACGCCGAGCTGACCCTCAAACAGGTCGGCCTGCTCCTCGGGCACCGGCATCACGCGACCGTGATCCGCGGCGTGCGGAAGATCACGCGCGCCCTGATCGCGGACCCACGCCTGAGCGCGCAGCTGACGGAGATCCGGGAGAGCGTTTCCCAGGGGGCTGATGCGTCATGAATGCACTCCGCGTTTCGGCAGCGATCATCTGGCTGACGGCAGCCATGATGGTCGCTGCCTTCTCGCAGAGCGCCGTGGGCCTGTTCACAGACTCTGATGCGGTCGGGAGCAACACGTTTGCCACCGCTGACTGCTTTACCGGAGACACCGGCTTCCTGGACCCAACGGCGGAAGCGGCTGACAGCGGGGGCGACGGAAACGGTTTTGAGAGCTCGCCCACGAACGCCTTCGCCGATGACGCGGCGGTTGCTTCGAACATCGACGGCGCCGGCGATCGCCACCGCTACTACAACTACGGCGTGTCGGTGGGCGGCTGCACCAACATCGTTGGCATCGAGGTCCAGCTCGACTGGTACCTGGACTCTTTGACCGGGACAAATGACATGGACGCGGAGCTGTCCTGGGACGGCGGCACATCGTGGACGGCGGCGAAGACGGACACTGTAGCGAGCACGACTGAGCACACCACCGTGCTCGGCGGCGCGAGCGATACCTGGGGTCGCTCGTGGACGGCTTCTGAGCTGAGCGATGCCAACTTCCGCGTGCGGCTGACGTCTAACAGCACGGATGGCACTCGTGACTTCTTCCTCGACTGGGCGCCGGTGAAAGTCTACGTGTCTTCCAGCACTTGCACAAGTGGAGACACCGGCTTCCTGAACCCAGCGGCCCAAGGGGCCGACAGCGGGGGCGACGGCGACGGCTTTGAGAGCTCGCCCACGAACGCCTTCGCCGATGACGCGGCGTTTGCTTCCAACATTAACGGCCGCGGCGACCGCCACCGCTACTACAACTACGGCATCTCGTTTGGCAGCAGCTGCAACGTCGTTGGCATCGAGGCCCGGCTGGACTGGTGGATGGACAGCCTTTCGCAGACGAACAGCATAGACGTAGAGCTGTCCTGGGACGGCGGCACATCGTGGACGGCGGCGAAGACGGACGCGACGGAGACGGACTCAGAGCACACGGTGGTCCTGGGTTCGAGCACGGATACCTGGGGCCACACCTGGACGGCCGCGGAGTTGAGCGACGCCAACTTCCGTGTGCGCATCACCATGATCTGCACTGGCTCAAATAACCCTTGCAACGCCCGGGACTACTTCCTAGACTGGTTGACGGTCAAGGTTCACTACGCGCCGTAGGCGTCATCACTGCGGTCACAGACCGCTCCGTAGCAGCATCACCACGTAGATCGGTCGCGGCCGTCGTCGAGTGCTATGTGACGTGGACTACAGCCGGGTGAGTGTCATCTGGGATAACCTCGGACTGAAGGAGGATGACATGGGATCTTTTACCACGAAGGTACGAATTGAGGCGCCGAAGGACAGGGTGTGGGAGGTGCTGTCGGACCTGGGCTCCATCTACAAGTGGAACCCGAGCATCGCCAACTCGTTTACGACTTCGGACGCAGCGACGGGCGAAAACGCGATGCGGCAGTGCGACCTGCCAGACGGGGGCTTCCTGCGAGAGCGCGCCTTCAACTGGAGCGAGGGCGAGGGCTTCACGATCGAGGTCTATGAGACGTCGCTGCCGCTGAAGGAGAGCTTCATCGACTTTCGGGCGACGGCGGAGGGTGAGGCGACTGTCGTCAACCTGAAGATGGACTACAAGCTGAAGTTTGGGCCGGTGGGGGCGCTGATGGACGCCGTTTTCGCCGGCCGCCAGGCCCGCAACGGCATGGCGGAGCTACTTGCCGGGCTCAAAGACTACGTGGAGACGGGCAAGCAAGCGAACCCGTCGCGGGCTGAAGAGCCAGCCGCCGCGGCCTGAGCAATGGCGGACGGGCGCGGGTTAGCAACGCTGCTGCCCGGATATTTCTCCGTCACTCGCTCTGCTGCCAGCTCACCTCGTACAGGCGCACGGGGTCTTCGAAGCCACGCAGCGCTACGTCGCCTCGATCGGAGAACAAGTAGCCTTTTTCCGGCAACGATGCCACGCACGGTGTGCGGCGCCGAGCAGCAGTAAGACAAAGGAGCCGACCGTGACCGGATGTCTAACGTTCGTCCATGTCCAGTGAGAGGCTGTTGAGGCACCAGCGTTGGCCGCCGCGATCCTGGGGGCCGTCGTCGAAGACGTGGCCGAGGTGGGAGTCGCAACGTGCGCAGCGAACCTCGGTACGGACCGCACCGAGCGAGCGATCCTCGATCAGCGTGACGGCGTCCGGAGACACGGCGTCGGTGAAGCTGGGCCAGCCGCAGCCCGAGTGGTACTTCGTGTCGCTGTCGAACAGGGGAGCGTGACAGGCGGCACAGCGATAGGTGCCGTCGTCCTCGGTGTCGACGTACTCGCCGGTGAAGGGGCGCTCGGTGCCGGCCTGGCGGAGGACGTCGTACTGCTCCGGGGTGAGGCGGCGGCGCCACGCTTCGTCGTTCTCAGCCAGCGGCAGCAATTCATCGTCCTGGGCGGTGTCCTCGCGGGCTCCGGCTGCGGCGTCTGACGGTTCTGGAATCGAGCAGGAGACGCCGGTGCCCTCAAGGCCGCAGTAACCGCTGGGCACCTTGTGGAGGTACTGCTGGTGAGAGCTTTCAGCATAGTAGAACGGTCCGGCAGGTTCGATCTCGGTGGTGATCGGGTCGTAGCCGGCATCCTGGATCGCGTCGTTGTAGGCGTCGCGGACCATCTCGGCGATGCGTCGCTGGCCGTCGCTCGCGTAGTAGATGGCGGAGCGGTACTGAGTGCCGACGTCGTTGCCCTGGCGCATGCCCTGCGTCGGGTTGTGCTCCTCGAAGAAGGTCTTGAGGAGGTCCTCGTAGGTGACCTGTGCTGGGTCGAAGGCGACGAGGACGGCCTCGGCGTGGCCGGTGCGGCCGGAGCAGACCTCATCGTAGGTGGGGTTCCTGGTGAAGCCGCCCGCGTAGCCGACGGCCGTGGTGTGGACGCCGGGCGTTTGCCAGTAGAAGCGCTCGGCGCCCCAGAAGCAGCCGAGGGCGAAGACGGCGGTCTCGATGCCTTCGGGGAACGGGGGCTGGAGGGCGGCATCGAGGACCTCGTGTCGCTCGGGGATGGGGAAGGCCGGCTGGTCGCGGCCGGGCAGAGCGTCTTCGAGTTCGATCATCGTCTTCTCCTGGCGTCTGAAGAGCATGAATTGGGGTTCCTCTACAGACAAGGATAACGGTTGACGCGCGGGCGTGGGGAGAGACTGGGTTGATAGGAGATCTGAGCGGGAGACCCAGACGGGCAAGCGGGGATCCCCTTACGGGCCCGTCCGGGAACCCGCTTTGCTCTGGCTGGAAAGATTAGGTTTCCGAATTCGGGCTTGCCCAGATACGGATCCCGTGATTTCGGCTCGGCTTAACCCCTTGCTTCCGGGAAGCAGGATACATCCTGTGGAGGGCGGTGTTAGCCTCGCTGCGCCTCCCTACACCCGCCACTCGCGCACGGATTCACTCACACCTTTCAACTCGCGCTGACCCGCCAGCGAGAGACCACCTCGGCGACGATCTCCGCCGCGCCCGCCGCGCCCTCCGAGTAGTACTTGTCCTGAGGGAGCGGCTCGTGCGAGGGCGAGGCCAGGTGTTCGTCGGACGCCGCGCACACGCCTTCCACCACTCGCATTGGGGCTCCCATTGAGAGAGCGAGCGAGATCGCGTCGCTTGGGCGACAGTCGACGTCGCGTCTTCCATCGCGTCCTTCAACGTCTGCGACCGCATAGAATGTGCCGTCCACTAGCTTACTAATCCTCACTTCGCGAAGGCGGGCACCCGCAGCCTGCAGGATGTCCGCCATGAACCCGAAGGTCAAGGGCCGAGGCGCCCTGACACCCTCCATCTGCAGGGCGATGGCCGTGCCTTCGTACTCACCGATCCAGATAGGCAGGCGACGCCTAGCTGCTACCTCCTCCAGGACGACCATGTGGTACGTTGGGGCGTCCTGCTCAGGCACCGCTCTCCGCACGTCAGCGACCCGCACCTCAACAGCGTCTTGATCCCTAGTAGCCGGCATGACAGCCTCCTTCCATAAGTCGGCGAGACGACGCCGGAGCGTCACTCGCGCCTTGTGAAGCCTGGTTTTCACAGCACCCGTCCCGATTCCCAGCTTCTGTGCTGTTTCGGCGATAGTCAGTCCCTCGAGATAGAAGCGGACGACCGCTTCACGCTGGCCCGAAGGAAGCGCGGCCACGGCTGCCCTCACGCCAAGAGCCGTATCACTCGCCTCAGCCGCGATTTGTGGATCCGCAGCATCCTGTTCTAACCCGTCTAGATGGCCGCCCTGGATCGCGCGCCACGACCAGTCGCCGCGAGAACGCGTTCGCATCATCCCTCGACACACGTTGAGCCCAATCCCGGTCAGCCAAGCAGAGAACCGATCAGGATCTCGCAGGTGATCTACACCAAGCATCGCCCGGAGGATCGCTTCCTGCACCGCGTCCTCCGCAAGCGCCGCATCTCTAAGCAGCCCGACACAGTTCGCGTAAAGCGCCGACCGGTGGCGCCCCACGAGCTCGCCGTACGCCGCCGTATCGCCCCTTCGCGCCCTCGCTACGAGATCAATGTCCGCTGACGTAGTATCAACACTCATGGAAGCATTCCCACATAATAGTCGCAGAACGGCCGCGGAAGGTTACCCGCTAGACGCAGAAAGGGGTCTCGAAATCGTATCTGGAGCGGGAGACCCAGACGGGCAAGCGGGGATCGCCCCGCGGGCCGCCCGAGAACCCGCGACGTCTGGCTGGAATAGGAGATATCGCTATGGCGAAGTGCATCTACGCCAGGGGCCTGCAGATATCACGATGGGGGAGGCAAGAAGGGCAAGCGTGATGAGGGGTTTGTATCCAGAGATCGAGCCGTACGAGCACGGGATGTTGGACGCCGGCGACGGCAATCTCGTGTACTGGGAGACGTGCGGCAATCCGCGTGGCAAGCCGGCTGTGGTCTTGCACGGCGGCCCCGGTTCGGGATGCTCGGAGTGGCACCGCAGGCTGTTCGATCCGACCGTCTATCGAGTGGTGCTGCTGGATCAGCGGGGATGTGGCCGGAGCAGTCCACACGCCAGCGCGCCGGATACTGACCTGGCGAGCAACAACACTGCGAGCCTGGTCGAGGACATCGAATCGCTGCGCCAACACCTGCGCGTCGACCGGTGGTTGGTGTTCGGTGGGTCCTGGGGCAGCACGTTGGCGCTGGCCTACGCCGAAACGCACCCGGGCCGAGTGACGGAGATGATCTTGTTTGGCGTCACGACCGGGCGTCGCGAGGAGTTCGACTGGTTATTCCGTGGCGGCCTGGCGGTTCTGTTCCCCGCGCAGTGGGAGGATCTTCGCGCTGCCCTGCCGGCCGCCGAACGAGACGGCGACATCGTTGAGGCGTACCACCGGCTGCTGAACGATCCCGACGCCACGGTCCGCCAGCGAGCCGCCGAGGCCTGGTGCATGTGGGAGTCGGCGACACCGGCGTGGCCGCCGACGGCTGGACTTGCCGAGAGATTCACGAAACCCGATTTTGCGATGGCGTTTGCGCGCATTGTGACCCACTACGTGCGGCACAATGCGTGGCTGGAGGACGGGCGCTTGCTCCGCGATGCCGATTCGCTGGCTGCCATCCCCGGAATCCTGGTGAACGGCCGCTTCGACTTTCAAGCACCGATCGCCAACGCATGGGAGCTTAAGCGTGCGTGGCCACGCGCCGAGCTTGTGATCGTCGAGGACGCGGGCCACGCCGCGAGTGACGCGGCGATCACGCGGGAGCTGGTCCGAGCCACCGAAGAATTTTCCGTCCGGCGCTTACCAGGTGACTAGAACCTCCGAGCCGATCGCGGGGCAGTTTACCTGCTGCGCTACGCTCCAGATAGCGAGATAGTTAGAAGGCCGCCGCTCTACGATGCGCCCCGACATGTGGTAAAGTCGCTCACGCACGAAAAGGAGGTCTGCAATGCCCCACTACATGTTTCAAGCGACCTACACCGCGGAGGCCTGGGAAGGACTCGTCAGGCGGCCACAGGACCGAGCCAGAGCCATCCGTCTGATCGTGAAGAACTTGAAGGGACGGGTGATCAGCTTCTACAACAGCTTCGGCGACTACGATGTTGTTATCATCGCCGAGATGCCGAACAACGAAGCGGCAGCTGGCCTCTCAATGGCAGCGGCCGCCGGTGGCGCCGTCAAGGCCGTCAAGACAACGCCTCTGATGACGGTGAAGGAGGGCCTGGACGCCATGCGCAAGGCAGACAAGGCGTCCTACCAGCGACCGAAGTAGCCCTTCACCAACGACCTTTCTCCGCTCTGATAGCGACGTTTGCCCAGCGATGGCCACGACGTGAGGAGAGGCGGAATGGCAGAAAGAGGCGTGGAAGCGACGCCGCACGGCTTTGCTCGGTTCGGGCCAATCGGATCTGGAGCGGGCAAGGCCAGGCGGGCAGGCGGGGTTCGCTCTGCCTGGGAAGCGGATGTCAGCTTCGCAGCGCCGGCCTTAGCACGCGGCCCCGCCCTTTGCGAAGCCGTTGTCCGGGTAGATGCCGTCCCACGGAAGCGTAAGCCCGGCAGCCGTTACGTCGGTGATCACCGTGTCGTAACAGCCGGAGGGAGCGTTCGTGAACTTCAACTCCGCGGCGCCATCGGCACCCGTGGTTCCGATCTTCGTCGCGAAGGAGCCACCGTTCAGGCTGAGCCGAGCAAATACGAATGCGCCCTTCACCGGCTGTCCGCCATCGTCAGAGACGGTGACGGCGACGAGGATGTGGTTTTCGCCCAGGCGTCCGCCCTCAGTGCTGTAGCTGATATCGCTCACAGTTAAGCTGGGGCCCGTGGAAGCAGGTGTGTGTGTAGGCGTGGCCCCCACCGACGCGGTGGCGGTGGGCGTAGTGCTGGCCGGAGTACCTCCGCTAACGACGTCTTCGCTGTCGTCACCGCCGCTCGCGAGGACGATGACGATGGCGATGATCAGTGCGACCAGAGCTGCAGAGCCGCCGTAGATGAGTAACGGAGTCTCCCGCAGACGCGTACGGAACCGCTGCCAGCTCGATACTTTCGGTTGATCAGACATGGTCACCCCTTAATGGGCAAGGAAGGCTGCTTCGCCAAGTATCGACGGCGGCACGGCGGCGCGTCAAGCAGATGCCACGGCGACTCTAAGGCTAGATAATGACCGTAACGTTCCGCGGTTGATGGTGCAGCTGGGCGCGCATCTCTTATCCGCGCGAAGGCCTTCTCCTTCTCGGCAACGTCGTTGACGACCACGATGGCATCGCCTCCGATCGCATCCTCGGCGCCCGTCATCAACGTGGCGCAGTTCTGGTAACGGCGGACAGGTCTGGCAGATCACGTATGGCCGACTGAGGAAATTGTCGGCCTGCTGGATTCAAACTGACCCGCTACCGAAGCGATGCGTACACTTAGCGACAGACATCTGCGCAATGCGATAGTCTTGATTCGACGCGATCGAGCCGGAGGAAT
>JADFTG010000051.1 GCA_022560365.1 Chloroflexota bacterium
GTGATCTTGCTCAGGCCCGGTGCGCGGGGGACGCCACGGCGCGCATAGTCGATCGCTGGTTTCGCCAAGTCGGCCAGGTCGCGGGAGGCGAAGCGTTCGTGCAGGGCGCGCAGTCCGGCGACGCCACCGGGCACGGTAACCGACCCGATTCCACGCTGTGGCACCTTTTCCTGCACTTCGGCGGCGGCGGGCAGGCGTCCGGTGGAGTTGAGGCCGTGGAGCTTGCCTTCGGCCCAGACCATGGCCATGAGGTCGCCGCCGAGGCCGCACATGTGCGGATAGACGACGGCCAGCACAAGGTTCATGGCGATGGCGGCGTCGGCCGCGTTGCCACCGGTGGCGAGGACCGAGAGGCCGGCGGAGGAGGCGAGGTAGTGGGGCGAGGCGACGGCGGCGTTGGGGAAGGTTGGGGCGGGCATGCGCCGATTGTAGGCAGCAGGCACGGGGAAGGGAAGAGTGACGCGGCAGCGAACGGCAGCAGCCCTACCTGAGAGCAGGTTGGCGCGTAGTGGCCGGCCTCTGATAGCCGCCCCGAACGTATACTGGAAGGGATGACCGAAGACGCCCGTCCCGGCGCGGCGCAGGACGACGATCCGCCGATTCCCGAACATCCAGTACAGCAGCGCATCGTCCTCGACGAGCCGTCGTGGGTGCCGACCGACAAGGTGCCGCGCGGTGTGCTCATTGGCGGGCTGATCTTCATCTTGCTCGCGGCGTTCCTCGGAACGTCGATCCCCGTAGCGTTGGGCTGGCTGGGCGAAGATGAGTTCAACGATTTCGGCTATGCCGGCATCTTCGCCGCGAACTTCCTGGGCACGGCCACCGGCTTCATTCCGGTACCGGGACTGACGGCCGCCGGCCAGGCGCTGATCATCGCCGGGGCCGACTCGCTGTTTGTGCCGGGTGTGGTTGTGGCCGGCTCGTTGGGTATGACGCTGGCGGAGTCGACGGCGTATCTGACGGGTGCCATCGGGCGCGGCCTGGCGGAAGAACGCCAGATGCCGGTGAAGGGGCGGCTGGGCGAGTTGATGCACCGGGCCGCGGGCTGGATCGACTGGTTGATGGAGCGCTACGGGTTCATGACCCTGCTCGTGCTTTCGGCGATCCCCAACCCGTTCTTCGAGTTCGCCGGGATCACGGCCGGCGCGGTGCGGATGAACTTCTGGCGGTTCATCATCGCGGTCGGAATTGGCAAGACGGTCCGCGTCATCCTTCTGGTTACGGTGGGCAAAGCGCTGGTCGACTGGATTATCGGGGCGTTCTAGCAGGTAGGCCGCCAGATCGCCATCCGCAGCTTCCTTTGATCGCGCGGTGGTCTGGCCGGCAACGATGTCGCATCGCCAGACTCGATCGTTGCGGCAGTCCAGGCGCAGGCCAGAGCGTCGACGTAGTCTTCGAGATCGCAGAGCCGGTGCAATTCGTGTGGGAGCACGGGCGTTCTCGGCAGATCAGAGAAGGTGCGGCGCAATACGCGCCAGCGTTCGGTGCGCCCTTCGCGAGTGCCCTTGCGATGGGACATCGCGCGGTCGCTGTTCATCGCTGCGAAAGAGACTTCAGGGTGAGCTTCGTAAACGCGGCGCTCGAGAGCGCGGGTCATCACGCTATCGACTTCAAGGATCTTGGGGCCGATCCAGAACGATTGCTGACTGATGGCCTTGCCCTCGGTCACGCGTCGGCTCGCGCGGCACGCTTCACTGTACTTGCCCTTTCGCCCCGTCAACGAAAGAACCTGGCGCGCCGGGGGTGAGAAGACGCTGGTTCGGCGTGGCCACCCCAAGTACTTCCGCGCTTCGCGGTCGCAGTCGCGGCCACCTGGACCCTGCATGAGACCGATTGGCACATCTACGGCGATGACCGAGCGCGGATGTGCGTTGAGGATTTCGCGGAACGTGTCGAAGTGGAGAGGCGTCCGGGCGGCTGTGGTCGTGTCGAGCTGGACAGCGCACCATCCGCGTGGGCAGCCGTCGACGCCGAGGACTGTCGGCATGGGGGCATTGTAGCCTGCGACGGTAGCTCATCCCTTCGCAAGAAGGGAGGCTCGATAACGAATCTACGTTAACGCTTATGTGTAAGTTCGCGTGAGGATGAGGTTCAGTCTGCGGCGGCCGTGCGGGAGCCGAAGATGTAGCCCATGCCGCGACGAGTGATGATCAGCTCGGGGTGGCTGGGATCGCGCTCGATCTTGCGGCGCAGGTACCAGATGTAGAGCTTCAGGTTCGCGCGGTCGGCGACGTAGGACGGGCCCCAGACCTCGGTCAGCGCCTGCTCGTACGTGACGACCCAGCCGCGTCTGCGGACGAGCAGCGCCAGCAGGCGGAACTCCAGCGGTGTGAGGTGGACCGGCTCGCCATCGATCGCTATAAGCATCTCCGGCCAGTCGATGGCGAGGTGCCTGTATTCGAACTTCTCTTCGTCTTCTGTCGATGCCTGTGCTGGTGCTTGCAACATGCTGCCCCCGTACTTTCGGTTGTGCTTCGCTTCTAACCGTCGCACGCGCGAGTTGCAGGCGCGGTGAACCGGCTCCAGGAGGGGGTTAAGAATCGGTGAACGCGGCGCTCAGCCGAGCGTTAACGGGCAGGCCGGCGTCTCGTCCCCGGTCGTCTTGTTGCCGATGAGGACGCCGGCGCCGCCCGTGTTGCGGACGCCGATTCCCCGTATCGTGACGCCTGAGCCGCTGTACACGTGGATCGCCGCGCCTTCCGCACAGCCGCGGTCGATCCAGACGTCGCCATCACCCGCCGGGCGGATGGTGACCGCCTGGGTGGTGTGGGCCGGGGTCGGTGTGGGCGTGGCGGTGTCAACGGCCTGTGAGCCGCTGCTGTCGTTGCTGAAGGACGTGAGCAAGAGAACGGCCACGATGGCGATGAGAAGTGCGGCAGCGAAGTAGCCAAGCGTCGTGAACGACCGGAACGCGAGATTAATCATGTGACATAACAGTTACGGGGCGGTTAAGACGCGCGCAAGGGGTTAGCGGGCATCCTGACGGAATTCCAACGGAAATCCAACCTGCCTCCAACGCACGGGCGCGCAAACTAAAACTTAACGAAGTCCGATAGTCTATTGGGTTGGTCTATGAGATTCGGTACGTTTCACCTCGCAGAGGCGCCCGAAGACCTCCCCCCGGGAGAGGCGCTTGCCGCCGAACTGCGGCAGATTGTGCTTGCCGAAGACCCTGGCTTCGACTCCGTATGGCTGGCTGAGGATCACTCTACAGCGCCTGGCGTGACGCTGGGATCAAGGTGCCGCCGACGCGCAGCATCGACGCCGGGCGAGCTGGAAGCCGTACTTGGTAAGTTTGGCGAGGCGTGGTTGCGCGAGCTGCGGGAGTGATCAGCGCTGCCGAGCGATCAGGCGGGCCGGAGGGCGTCGCGGACGTCGAGCAAGGCCTTGCGCTGCGAAATGTCGACAAACGCGCCCGCTTCTAGCAGAGCCTCGAATTCGTCGGCGGGCATCGGTTTGCCCAGCAGATAGCCCTGGAAGTAGTCGCAGCCGTGCTTCAGCAGGAAGTCGAGTTGCGCGTCTGTCTCAACTCCTTCGGCGACGACGGTCAGTCCCAGGCTGTGCGCCATCGCGATCATCGCCGCCGCGATTGCGGCGTCGTTAGGGTCCGTTATCAGATCCCTTACGAACGAGCGGTCGATCTTCAGCCTGTCGATGCGGAAGCGCTTGAGGTAGTTGAGCGACGAATAGCCGGTCCCGAAGTCGTCGATCGAGATGCGGACACCCATCTCGCGGAGCTGGCGCAGGACGGACGCGGCGGCGTCGGGGTTCTTGATCGTGGTGCCTTCTGTGATCTCCAGCTCCAGATGAGAGGGGTCGAGGTTCGTCATTTGGATCGTCCGGGAGATCGTGTCGACCAGGTTCTCCTCCTGGAACTGGCGCGCGGCGAGATTGACGGCGACAGTGATGGGTGGCAGACCGGCGTCCTGCCATCTCTTGTTCTGCTCGCAGGCGACACGCAGCACCCACTCGCCCATCGCGATGATGAGGCCGGTCTCTTCGGCGACGTCGATGAACTCCGCCGGATAGACGAGGCCGCGCTCCTCGTGGTTCCAGCGCAGTAGCGCCTCGGCGCCCGTGATGCGGCCGCTGGCGGCTTCGACCTGCGGTTGATAATGGACGACGAACTCGCCGCGGGCCGTGGCGCGCCGCAGCTCCGCCTCCAGCGATACCCGGTCGCGGATCTCCGCGCTCATGGCGGGTAGGTAGACCTGATAGTTGTCGTGGCCTTGCTGCTTGGCGCGGTACATGGCGGTGTCTGCGTTACGCAATAGCGCCTCGGCATCAGCACCGTCGCGGGGGAAGAGGGCGACTCCGATCGACGTGGTGACTGTAACCTCTTGCCCGCTGATGGTTCGTGACCGGCGGACGGTTTCGAGTGCTCGGTCGGCGATCGTCTCCGCCTCGGCACAGTCGGCGATGCCCGTGAGCAAGAGCGTAAACTCGTCTCCACCGACGCGGGCGACCGTATCGCCCTCGCGGACAAGCAGGCTGAGATCGAGGGCGATGTTCTGGAGCAGCTCATCCCCTGCGGAGTGGCCAAGCGTGTCGTTGATCAGCTTGAAACGGTCGATGTCAAGGAACATGACGGCGAGCCCCTCGCCGGTGCGTCGCCCTTGCGCCAGTGCGACGGTTAGCCGGTCAGAGAAGAGAGCGCGGTTGGGAAGGTCGGTCAGCGCGTCATGATACGCCAGGTGCCGGATCGTCTCTTCGGACTGCTTGCGCTCCGTGACGTCACGGAAGCTCCAGACGCGTCCGACGACTTCACCTTTGTGGCGGTGCGGCTGGTGGTGGCCTTCAAAGACGCGCCCATCCTTGAAGTTGATGGTGCTGTAGCCTTCCGAGTCCTCGCTGCTCACTACCTTGTCAATCATTTGCTGAAACTCATCCGGATCTTCAAGCTGGGCGAGGACATGCGGGAGAAGGTCGCTGCCGACGCCGCGCTCGAGAATCTCCTCGGGGACGTTCGATATCTTCTTGAAGCGTGCGTTGAAGTTGACTATCTCGCCGGCGTTGCTGATCACGAGGATGCCGTCGCCGGTCGAGTCGAGTGTTGTGCTGAGCAGGGAAAGGCTCTCCTGAAGGCTTTCGCGCTGCCTGACGTTCTCCAGCGACAGCCCGATGGCGTTCCCGATGGCGGCCAGCAGCTCCAAGTCTCGCAGCTCGGGCGTCATCTTTGCGGAGATTATGCCGAGCACGCCCAGGGGCCTCTGCCACGCCATGACCGGGACGATGGTAAGCAGGCCGTGGGGCGGATCGCTCACCGGCGCATGCACGGTGTTCGTTTCGGACAACGCCTCGCGGGTCTCGGCCTGCTCGGTGTACTCTTCGGCGCGAGCGGCGGACATGCCGTCGGTCGCCAGTATCTGCGTCTGGCCGTCTTCGACGGAGGCGACGAAGGCGGCGTTTACGCCGAACAACTCGCGGATCGTAACCAGTGCAGCGTGTGCGGTGTCAGCGGCCGTGGTCTGCGAGCCCAGCTGCAGGAAGAAGATCCCAGGATAGCTGCTGCGCTTGCGCAGTTTGTACATCTGGCTGAAGGCGCCCTCGATGGCGGAGGTAGCGATTATGAGGCCGATTACGACGTTCACGGTCTCCTGGAGGACCGAGAAGCCGAGGACGAGGATCAAGACTGGGGCGAGGCAGAAGATGGCGCCGTAGACGCCCGCCTGAACGAAGCGCTTAATGCGCCGGACTTCACGCACACGGGCGATGTCGCGGACCGCTGAGGCGGCGTGGCGCGGTCCCGCAACGAATACGTCCTGGCGTGTGTCAGTTATAGGCATACGTTCGTCCGCCACCGGTTGGGTGCGATGGCTCCATTGAGGGAGACGGTTGTTGCCAAGGAACGTTACGGACGGGCATTCGCAGTTCGGCCTGACCGCTTGTGGCAAGTAGGGAGCGAAAAGGAGGCAGGTAGGCACTGGATTCGCGCTTTTCGGCCTGAATCCGCGCTTCTGGCGCTTCGTGAAAGGGCTAGGCGCGGGCGGCCTGGATGAGCGGCGCAGCGGCGATCAGCAGGCGCACGAACTCCGGGTCGTGGGGCGCCGTGTCCAGCTGGTGCATGAGCACGGTCTGGCTGTCGCAGGCCTCGATCCGGACGTGGTCCTCGCGGACGCCGTCCGGAAGCTCCGTGCGCACTATCACATGCATCGGATCGCCTGTTCGGGAGACCGAAAGGAGCGCCCTTTCGCCGTTGCGCTCGAAGGCGAGCTTGATGGAGACGAGCCAGCCGCGGTCGATGCCCTCGTACTTCACCGGCTCCAGGTAAACGGGAATCTCGCGCTCGTCCTGCCTCAGCGTAAGCCGGCCCGAGCCCTGTGCGGAAACGCTGCCGAGATCCCAGGCGCAGTGCACCGCCAGCCAGGCGAGGAAGAGGATCGCCTGTGCGGGCGTCTGTTGCGCCTGTTCTGTGTACCTTATTTCGGCGCTCTTGACCGACGAGAGCCATGCGCCGAGGCCGGCCGCGCTCGTGTGCCGCTCGACCAGGTCGCGCCAGGGGCGTACGCGCTCGTAGTTGAGGTCGCCGATCGCACAATCGTGGAGCGAAGCGAGCTCGCGGACGCGTGATAGGTCTCCGAGCTGGTCGGCGAAGCGGGAAGAGTCGACGATGAAGTGGTCGGCCACGTCGCACAACTCTTCGATCAGGTGCGACGTGGCCGGCAGCGGGCCGGTCCACCAGACGACGACGGGCAGGTCGGGGATGAGCAGCGGGACGATGATGCTGTGGAGGTGGAAGGCGGCGCGGCCGGAGACGTGCAACGTCACTTCCTCGCAGCAGACGTGCTGTTCCATGCCCTGCGCCAGGTGGCAGTGCACAGCGAGGGAGGCGTCGATCTGCGACTCGTCTTCAGACGGCCGGGCGATGACGACGAGCGCGCGCGACGGGTGGTGAGCGGCCAGGTCCTCGATGACGCGGCTGGCCTGCGCGGCGGTTTCGTCGTCTTCGGCGAGGACGACCATGTTGGCGAGACTGGTACGGATGGCGAGGCTTTCGCCGGCGTCAGCGTCGCCGGCGGTGAGGTAGCGGAGCTTCGTCAACTCGGCCTCGATGCGGTCGATGTCGACCGCGCGGCCCGTCCAGGAGAGTTCGCGGTCCTCGTGGTCTAGAGCCTGCGCCACTGGCGGCCGTCCCTTTCGATGAGCTCGTCCGCGGCCGCCGGGCCCCAGGTGCCTGCCTCGTAGTTCGGGAGTTCCAGAGGCGGCATCGAGTCCCAGCCGCTGAGGACGCGGTCCATGATCGTCCACGCGGCCTCGACTTCGTCGGACCGGGTGAAGAGTGTGGCATCGCCCTGGAGCGCATCCAAAAGGAGCGTCTCGTAGGCGGACGGCGCTTGTACGACGAACGAGGCGCCGTAAAGGAAGTCCATGGCGGCCGGCCGCAGACGCGGTGGCGAGCCGGGGACCTTGGTCAGGAACTTGAGGCTGATGCCCTCGTTGGGCTGGATGCGGATGGAGAGGATGTTCGGCTCGAGGTGCGGTTCGTCGATGAAGTCGTGGAACAGGAGCTGCGGCGCGGGCTTGAAGA
>JADFTG010000052.1 GCA_022560365.1 Chloroflexota bacterium
CCGAGCGCCGTGTCCGTGGCGAGCTCGTCCGCGCCGAGTTCGGCCATCCGCTCGATCGCTTCGGAGCGGTTGCGCCGCGGCAGTTCGACGGCGCGCAGACCGCCCGCCGAGAGGGCAACGCCCACCCAGCCCAGGTCGGTCTCGATCGTCGCGTACTTGAGTGAATCAGTCACCGTGCGCCTCCTGCTCGGTCAGAATACGACGCGATTATAGCATCGGCCCCGGCGCGGGCGGCGTGGCGAGAAACCTCTATCGCCCATGCCGCGTTACTCTACTGAAATGCGCCTGATCGTCCCGTTGCTCGTCGCGATTCTGCTGGCCGCCTGCGGAGGCGGCAAGGCCGCGCCGACCGACACGCCCTCGCCGACGCCATCTCCGACACCGACACTCAGCCCCTCACCCACACCGTCGCCGACGCCAACGCCGTCGCCATCACCAACACCCTCGCCGACACCTGCGCGAACGCCCTCGCCCGGCGCCGGCATTGACCTCGCGGGGAGCCACACGAAGCAGGGCGGCTTCCTCGCGGTGCGTTTGCGTCAAGCACCTGAGGTTGCGGGCGACCCGGCGGTGGTGCTAGCCGGTGTTTCCTACCCAATGCTGCGCGAGGCCGACGTCTGGTACGCGTACATCGGCCTGCCGACGTGGTTCACCGTCGGCGGCTATCCGATGGAGGTCTACGCCGGCGGGCAGGTTCTCGTCTCGGGCTGGCTGGAAGTGAGCGCCGGCGGGTTCGCGTTCGAATCGATTACGCTGCCGCCGGATTCTAGCGACTTGCTCACGGACACGGCCCGCATCGAGGAGGAGCGTCAGCGTGTTGCAAGCATCCTCGCCGGGTTCACGCCGGAACGCTACTGGAGCGGCGCCTGGATCACGCCGGCGGCGGGCGTCGTCAGCGATGAGTTCGGCACGCAGCGATCGATCAACGGCGGCGCCTACTTCCCGCATACGGGACTCGACATCGCGAACGACGAAGGCACGCCGATCTACGCCGCCGCCTCGGGCGTCGTGGCGCTGGCCGAGGAGCTGTTCCTGTACGGCAACGCGGTGATCCTGGACCACGGCGCCGGCGTCTTCAGCGGCTACAACCACATGACGAGCCTGGCGGTGTCAGCGGGCGACTTCGTGAACCAGGGCGACCTCATCGGCTACATGGGCGCGACTGGTCTGGTCACCGGGCCGCACTTGCACTGGGAAGCGGTCGTCCACGGCGTGCGCGTTGATCCGTCGCTATGGACGCAGGGCGGCGTCGAGCCCTAGTCGTCAAGCGTGTGGAGCACGATCGCCGCCGCCACGACGCCGGCCGTCTCGGACCGCAGCACCTGACGGCCCAGCGTTACCAGCACTGCACATGACTCGCGCGCGAGAGCGATCTCCTCCTCGGTATAGCCGCCCTCCGGGCCGATGAAGAGACTCACTGTGCGTGGCCTCTCCGGCAGCGCGCGCAGGTAGTCGGCGAGGCGATTCGCGCGCTCCGCCTCATACGGTACGATCAGCAAGCCGGGCGCACTCGCAAACGCCTCCTCGAACGGCAGCGGCGAATCGATCGCCGGCAGCCGTCCGCGGCCGCACTGCTCGGCGGCCTCGACGACGAGGCGTCCCCAGCGCTCGGCCCGCCCCCGCGAGGCCTCTTCGATCTGAGAGCGCGCGTTGATCACAGGCACGAAACGGGCGACGCCCAGCTCCGTGCCCTTCTCAATCGCGATGTCGAAGCGGCTGGGCCGGATCAGCGACTGGAAGAGGACGACTTCGATTGCCGGCTCCGGCGGTGACGGGCGATCGCCTGTAACGACGCCCGTCACGGCGTTGGCGCTGACGTCCGTCAGCTCGACCTCGAACTCTCGCTCGCCGCCCTCCGTGAGCACCACCTGGTCGCCGCGGCGCAGGCGCAGGACACGCGCCAGCCGGTGCGCCAGATCGCCGGAGAGCGTGATGTTGCGTGCCTTGAGCGTCCCGGCCGGGACGAAGAAGCGGCGCGGTCCGTCGGCCATCACGAGTCTCGCCGCGCGAGGATCGCCCGCCAGACGCCGTCCTCGACGACGCGTTCAACGCGCAGCCCGTTCGCCTCGAAAGTGCGCGGGAGGCTGTCCACGGTGTCCTCCAGGAAGCCGCTGGCGATCAGGCGACCGCCGGGCCTGAGTACGCCGGCCAGCGCCGGCGCCAGCCTTTCAAGCGCCAGCCCGCTGATGTTCGCTAGCGCGAGATCGAAAGTTTCGGCCGGGGCGCCCTCCTCTTCGATCGTGCCGGTGCGCACTTCGATAGCTTCCGCAACGCCGTTGTCCGCGGCGTTCTCAGTCGCCACTTTGATCGCCTGTGGGTCGATGTCCAGCGCCAGCACGCGCCGGGCACCGAGCAAGACCGCGACGATGGAGAGAATACCGGAGCCGCAACCGAGATCGAGCACGGCCGCGTCGCGGGGGCCGATCTCTTCGAGCGCCCGCAGGCACATCGCCGTCGTCGGGTGCTGGCCGGTACCGAACGCCATGCCCGGATCGATGCGCACGACAACCTCGCCCTCGCGCCGCTTGTATTCGATCCACGAAGGCACGACCACGACGCCGTGACCGATGTGCTGGACGCCGAAGTGCTTCTTCCAGGCGTCGCGCCAGTCGGTCTCGCGCAAGCGTTTCGGTCGCTGCCAGACGAGCGGCCGGCCGAGCGGCGCCGCCTGGAGCACAAGCCTCAGCGTGTTGCCGATACGCACGGCGTCATCGGTGGCCGGAACGTAACCCTTCACGAGAGCCGGCGCATCCCCGTCCAGCACGTACGTCTCGGTCTCTCGGTCAAACCGCGAGGGCGCCTCGATGGCGACGCCTTCGGAACAGGCCTGGCGGAAGGCGTCCGCAACGAGCTCGGCGTCGATGCCGGCAGTCTCGACGGAGATTTCGATGAGGGAATCAGGGCGGGAGTCGGGCGCACTCATGCGACGGCCGCCGCGGTGCTAGCCGAGCGCGTCTCTGAGCTTGGTGAGGAGGCCCTTGTCGACGCCGACGGGCGTCCCGAAGCTCTCGGCCAGCTGATGCAGGAGTTCGCGCTGCTCGTCGGTGAGGTCCGTCGGCACTTTCAATTCGGCGCGGACGAGGAGGTCGCCACGACCACCACCGTGGAGACGTGGGATCCCCTTGCGCTTGACCGTGAACACGCGTCCGCTCTGAGTTCCGGCGGGCACCTTCAGGACGGCCGGCTCGCCGTCGAGGGTCGGGATCTCGGCCTCGAAGCCGAGCGCGGCCTGGGCCGGGTTCATCTCCAGGTCGAAGATGAGGTCTTCTTCCTGACGCGAGAAGAACTCGTGCGGCGCGACGTTGATGTAAACGTAAAGGTGGCCAGGAGGGCCGCCGTTCAGGCCGGTGTCGCCCTCGCCGGAGAGACGCATGCGTGAGCCGTCGTTCACGCCCGCCGGAACGGAGACTCCGAGCTGGCGCGACTTGCGTTCACGGCCCTGACCGCGGCACTCGCCGCAAGGGTCGGTGACGATACTGCCTTCGCCGTGGCAACGCCCGCAGGTGGCGATGTTCACGAACTGCCCGAAGACGCTGCGGCTGCTGCGCCGCACCTCGCCGGCGCCATCGCAAGTCGGGCAACGCTGCGGCGACGAGCCCGGCTCGCTGCCGGAGCCCGCGCAGCGCTGGCAGCGCTCGATGCGCTCGATCTCGATCTCCCGTTCCGTGCCGAAGGCCGCTTCCTCGAACGTAAGCTCGATGTCAGCGCGGCGGTCGCCGCCCCGCTGGGTCTCACGCCGTCGCCGTCCGGTCGACGTGCCGCTGAAGAAGGCGTCGAAGATGTCGCCGAAGCCGCCGAAGTCCCTCCCTTCGAACCCGCGTCCGAAGTCGAGCCCGGCGTGGCCGTAGCGATCGTAGGCGGCGCGCTTCTCCGGGTCGGAGAGCACTTCGTACGCCTCGCTGATCTGCTTGAAGCGGGCCTCGGCGCCGTCCTCTTGATTGCGGTCCGGGTGGAACTGCATCGCCAGGCGGCGGAACGCCTTCTTGATCTCGGCGGCCGCTGCCGTACGCGTGACGCCGAGGACCTCGTAGTAGTCAGCCTTTGCCGTAGTCACAGAGCATATTGTATCAGCGTGATTCTGTAGGAACAGGGTTGCCGTCCAAACAGCGCCCGGAGTCCGCGAGCTTGACATCTATGCCGCGCGGCATATATGCTTATATGTGCATAGTCGACTATAGGCGGAGCCGCACAATGCCCAGACTGAATACAAGCGAAGCAAAGGCCGGACCAACCGTCGAGTTCGTGGTCTCAATCCCCATCGACCTGATGAACGCGATGTACTTCACCCACCTGGTGACAGAGGCCGACGGTATTGAGGGCTGGCCGGTCGAGGTGCGCAAGCAGATGGCGCCCGACTTACTCCAGGAGCTCGACTTCCTCTACTCGTTCCCGAAGGGCCAGCCTGGCGTGATGGGTCAGCTCAGCGACACGTTGTGGGCACACCCGGAGACGTGGGAGAGTGTCGACGCTCTCGTCGACTACGTACGCAACATGCCGCTGGGCGTCGGCGACACGGCGGCGAACAGCGGCGTCCAGGGTCTGGCGTTCTACGTCACGTGCAACCCGTTCGGCGAGAGCGAAAAGCCGGATGCCGGCATCGATCCGCGGGCGGCGCTGCGCAAGGAGCTGGAGGAGGCGGAGGAACCCGTAGGCCAGTTGCTTGCGGTCTACGACAAGCCCGAGGAGCTTCGCGATCGCATCGTGCGGCTGATCGAGCGCTTCTACGAGGAGCACTACCGGGAGGAGATTCCGAATCGCCTGCCGTGCCTGGAGCGGAGCGCAGCTGAGAACCGGTCGCGCCCCATCGGGGACATCGCTGAGTTCGCCGCTCAGCTCACGGGCCGGCCCAACAGCTGCCTCTCCGAAGTCTGCGAGGGCCCTTACGCTACCTACTACTTTTCGCCTTCGCTCGACGTCGCCCCGTACAACTCTTGTTCGATCCTGGGCGACATCCACGGGCTCATCTATCCCTGCGAGCCACGGTTCATTCAGGGCACGGCGGACGCCGACGAGACGGCGCGCATGGCCCGGGTCTACAAGGCGCTGAGCGACGAGGGGCGCCTGCGCATCATCTCCCTGCTGCGCGAGAGGGAGATGTACGCGCAGGAGATTGTTGACCGCATCGGCCTGCACCAGTCGGTCGTCTCACGGCACTTGAATTTCCTTAAGGCCGTGGGCATCCTGCGCGGGCGCAAAGTGAACAACATGAAGTTCTATTCGATCAACACGGACATGCGTGACGAGCTGAGCCAGACGCTGGAGCTATTCGCGCCTGTGGCTCAGCCGAGCCCCAAGGGAGACGCCCGATGAACTTCTACTCTCACGAAAAGATTCGAGAGCTGGAAGAAGCACGGCGGAATGCCCGCCTGGCCATCGAGGCGACGCTCGGCCGGCCACGACGGCGGACGATATTCGGCCCGGCAGCAGTGCGCGTCGGCCGCACGTTGCGGCGACTGGGAGAAGGCCTGGAGTCCTGGGCAAGTCCACCGCCGACAAAGCAGGACAGCGAACCGCTCAGCTTCGACCAGCGCTAGGCCGCGCGCCGGCAGCACCTCGCACATACGAAAGAGGCGGGCCGCGTGGCCCGCCTCTCGATTTGTACTCGGCTGGAGTCCGGCTAGACTTCCATTAGTTGGGCGACCTTTTCGCGGTGGTAGTCCGCGTCGCCCCACATCAGCTCCATCCACTTCTGGCGGCGGAAGTAGAGCTGGATCTTGTACTCCTTCGTGAAGCCGATGCCGCCGTGGATCTGCTGGCCGTGCGCCACCACGCGGCGGCTGGCGTCGGAAGCCCAGGCCTTGGCCATCGAGATCATCAGGTCGGCGTCGTCCTCGCCCTCGGTCAGGCTCCAGGCTGCTTTGTAGGTGATGAAGCGCGAGCCGTCGACGTCGATGACAGCGTCGGCGAGCTTGTGCTGGATCGCCTGGAAAGAGCCGATCGGCCGGCCGAACTGCACACGCTCCTTGGCGTAGTTGAGCGTCGTGTCGAAGTCCATCTGCGACAGGCCGACGAGGTAGGCGCAGGCAGCCACCGTGGCGACCTTCGACACCTTGTCGACGGTCTCCCAGCCCTTGCCCTCGCTACCGAGGACGTTGGCCGCAGGGACCTTGACGTTGTCGAAGACGACTTCGCACTGCTTGTCGGAGGCGATCGTCTTAAGCAGCTCGAACTTGATGCCGTCCGACTTCGAGTCAACGATGAATAGCGTGACGCCGTCCTCGCCGGTACCGCCCGTGCGCGCGACGACGACCATGTAGTCAGTGACGTGGGCGTCGGGGACGAAGAGCTTCGTGCCGTTGAGGACGTAGTCGCTGCCATCCTTCTTCGCCTCCAGCGTCACGCCGTCAGCGGTCCACTTGGCGGAAGGCTCGGTCAGGGCCATCGTCATGATCGTTTCGCCGGCGGCGATCTTCGGCAGGTACTGCGCCTTCTGCTCGTCCGTCCCGGCCTCCATGATCGGCACGGCGCCGAGGACGACGGTGCTGATGAACGGCCCTGGCACGAGCGCCCGGCCAAACTCCTCGAGGAGCACGACCAGCTCGCAGAGTGTCATCCCCGCGCCGCCCTGGTCCTCCGGGATGATCAGACCCATCCAGCCCTGTTCGGCCATCTTCTTCCAGAGGTCGGGCGAGTATCCCTGCTCGTCTTCTTCCATCTCTCGCACGAGAGTTTCGGGGCATTCCTTCTCCAGGAAGTCTCGGGCGAAGTTCTTCAGCATCTCCTGTTGTTCGTCTAGACCCAGGTCCATGGGGCGTCCTCCTCCGTCGTTGTCTCTACTGGCGCGGTAGCCCGAGGCCCCGCGTAGCGATGATGTTCTTCTGGATTTCGGTCGTGCCGCCGCCGACTGCCAGCCCCGTCTGCCAGAGGTACTGGCGTTCGAAGCGGCCCTTCAGCGGTGCGTACTTGTCCTGGTGGTCGAGCTGGCCGTAGAGACCCATGATCTCGAGGCCCGAGCGGGCCATCCGCAGTTGCATGTCGGTGTTGAACAGCTTGGCGATCGATGCTTCGTAGTTCGGTACCGCGCCACGGGACTGCAGCGTGACGACGCGGTACGAGAGCAGGCGTCCCAGCTCCGCCTCGATCGCCGCGTCGCTCAGACGCGAGCGTACGCGCGACTCGTCGATCAGGCGGTGGCCGTTCCAGGGTGTGTCCACGCAGTACTGCACCAGGTCGCGCACCATGCGGCCGGCGCCGACCGCGCCGCCGATGGAGGAGCGCTCGAAGTCGAGCGTCGTCGCCGCCATGTACCAGCCGCGGTTCTCCTCACCCAGGAGGTTCTCGCGTGGGACACGGACGTTGTCGAAGAAGACTTCGTTGAAGGCGTGGTTGTCCATCATGTCGATCAGCGGCGTCGTCGTCAGGCCCTGCGCCTTCATGTCGACGAGGAAGTACGAGATGCCCTTGTGCTTGGGCGCCTCGGGGTCGGTGCGCGCGATCAGGATCATCCAGTCGGCGTAGTGGGCGCCGGAGGTCCACACCTTCTGGCCGTTGATCACGTAGGCGTCGCCGTCGCGCACGGCGCTCGT
>JADFTG010000053.1 GCA_022560365.1 Chloroflexota bacterium
GCGCGCAGGAGCGTAGTGATGGGGATCTTGCGCTTGCGGTCGACCTTGACGGAGATGACGTCCTTGTTGGAGGTCTCGAACTCCAGCCAGGCGCCGCGGTTCGGGATCAGCTTGGCGTAGCAGAGGGAGCGCCCGCTGGTGGCGTCGCGCTCCAGAGTCAGGTAGACGCCGGGCGAGCGCACGAGCTGCGAAACGACGACGCGCTCGGCGCCGTTGATGATGAAGGTGCCCTTCTCCGCCATCAGCGGGAAGTCACCCATGAAGATCTCCTGCTCCTTGATCTCGCCCGTCTCTTTGACGACGAGTTCCACGTTCACGCGCAGAGGGGCCGAGTATGTGACGTCGCGCTCCCGGCATTCGTCCTGCGTGTACTTCGGCTCGCCGAAGCTGTAGTCGGTGAAGCGCAGCTCCAGGCGGTTGCCTGTGAAGTCAAGGATCGGCGAGATCTCATCGAAGAGCTCGCGCAGGGCCTCCGTCTTGAAGGTCTCGTAGGAGTCGAGCTGGATCTCGACGAGGTTTGGTAGCGGGTGAACGTCAGGTATGCGTGAGTAAAACTTGGTCAGCTTAGGGACGCTGAACTTATCGGATACGACGTGGCGTGCGGCAACCATGCAGAACTCTCCTCCCGAGAGGCTAGAAACGAAGGACTGAACAGGCAGCAGGGGCTAAGGTCAAAGGCAAATAGATACAGGGAATGGAATCAGGGGGGATTCGACAGCCATTCAGAAGTACATTCTAGTGAGCGCCAAGTTAAAAGTCAACACAGCCTCAACTGTTTTTTCGCTACGAGCGCAGATACGAAGCGCCTACTCGCCCACGGCGGCGGGCGCTACCGGCTCCTGCAGGCGCTGGCTGGAAGGCGCCTGGCCGCGCATCACCGTGGCCACGCCAGCGATGATCAGCAGGAAGCCAGCGATCGTGTTCACGCCGATGCCTTCATCGAGGATCAACCAGCCCAGGAACAACGCCAGCACCGGCACAATGTACGTGACGAGCGACGCCCGCACGCTGCCGATGTTCTCGATCAGCCAGACGAAGGCCACGAAGCCGATGCCCGTGCCAAGCGCGCCAAGCGCGAGCAGTGAGCCCCACGCCTCAAGGCTGAGCGAGTAGTTCGGCGTTCCGGACACGACGACGAGCGCGACGCCGGCGATGAAGACGGAGATGACAAGCTGCAGCATCGTCAGGCTAACGGGGTCCTGCTCGCGGAGAAGGCTGCGCATGTAGACCGCACCCAGGCCATAGCAGAACGCCGCGCCGACCACCGCGAGTTGCCCAAGGACGGCCGAGTCCGTGACGTCGAGCGACTCGGTGCCGGTGAGCACCGCCACGCCGATGAATCCGAGCAGCAGGCCGCCCAGACGGGCCCGCGTGAAGTGCTCTTCGTCGAGAACGACGGCAGCGACGACGGCCGTGAAGATCGGCACCATCGCGTTGAGGACGGACGCCGTGCCGCTCTCGATGTGCTGCTCTCCCCATGAGATCAGCGCGAACGGCATGATGTTCGCCAGCACCGCGAGGACGGAGACGCGCGCCACCAGGCTCGGCGTCACGATCATCTTGTGCCGGGTCACGAGCACGTAAGCGCCGACCGCCAGCGCGCCGAAGAACACTCGCCCGGCGACGACTTCCAGCGGCCCCGTCTCGTCGACGATGACCTTGATGAACAGAAACGAGCCACCCCAGATGGCGCCCAGCGCGAGCAACGTCGGAACAGCCCGCCCTGCGGCCCCGCTGGACGCGGGGGAACCGGGGTTGCTCAATGGGGCGACCGCTCGTCGCCGGCCGGTTCTGGCCGGCTCTCCATCGCCAGCAGGGCCTCCTTGCGCTCCACGCCACCACCGTAGCCGCCGAGGCTCCCATCGTTGCGCACGACGCGGTGGCAGGGGATAACGATCCCTACAGGGTTCGTCGCGCAGGCGCGGGCGACGGCACGGACCGCCCTGGGTGACCCGATCTCGCGGGCGACCTGTGAGTAAGACTTCGTCTGGCCGCGGGCGATGCCGCGGAGGGCACGCCAGACGCGCATCTGGAACGCCGTGGCCTGGATGTCCAGCGGCAGATCGAGCTTCATCGTTTCCCCATCCACGTAGCGGACGATCTCACTGACCCAGCCGCTCAGGCCTTCGCCCTGGCGCTCCAGCGTCGCCCGCGGGAACTCCCGCTCGAGCTTGCGTTCGAGCTGTGCCCCATCGTCGCCGAGCTTGACGATGCAAACGCCGCGCTCCGTGGCGCCGACGAGCAGCTTGCCCAGCGCGCAGTCCGTGATCTCGTAGCGCACGGTGATTCCCGCGCCGCCCCGGCGGTAAGTCGCCGGCGTCATGCCCAGCACATCGTCGGACTTCTCGTACAGCCGGGAGCCGCTGGGATAGCCAGCGTCGTACAGCGCGCGTGTGACGGTTGCGCCCTTACGCAGGCCGTCCTTGAGGCGGCCGGATCGCGCCGACGCCAGGTACTGGCGCGGCGAGACGCCGAGCTCGCGGCGAAAGAGCCTGCGCAGGTACTCGCTACGGAGACCCAGCCGGTCGGCGACCGACGCCAGGGATGGTTCGGCGTCGGGATCGTCGTCGAGGTAAGCGCAGGCCTCGGCCAGATAGCCGGCGCGCGGGTCCGGCGACGGGTCGAGTGGGCGGCAGCGCTTGCAGGCGCGGAAGCCGGCCGCCTCTGCTTCGCCGGTCGTCCAGTAAAGGACGATGTTCTCCGGCTTCGGCGCCCTGGCGGGACAACCGGGCCGGCAGAAGATCCCCGTGCTGCGCACGGCGATAATAAACGCCGGACCGGCGGCGTCGTCTGCGGTCTGCGTGAGAGTCTTGACGTCGGTTGTGGTGGTCATATTGAATACCTCCACCCGCACGATAGCGGAGGCGGCGGAGGCCGGACTATCCGCTTTCGGCAACCGAATGCAGGAGGCACGGCAAGTGTGGAAGCCACACAGTACATGCCTTTGTGGACTCGGTCAATCGGGAGGCGGCCGGCGGTTGCTAGTGCGTGGTCAGTATTGTATTTTGAGGCCGGGTTCGCCGTGGCTGATTCAACCGTCTTCCAGGATCTCAAGGTCTTCTCCGGAAACGCACATCCGGCGCTGGCGCAGAGTATCTGCTCGTACCTGGAGACAGATGTCGGCGACGTTGACGTGTTCGAGTTCTCCAACGAGAACATTTTCGTGCGCTTCAATGAAAACGTCCGCGCCCGCGACGTGTTCATTCTGCAGCCAATGTGCTCGCCGGTGAACACGCGGCTCATGGAGCTGTTCATCATGATCGACGCGGCGCGGCGCGCCTCTGCCGGCCGCATCACGGCCGTTCTTCCCTACTACCCGTACGCACGCAGCGACAAGAAGGACCAGCCGCGCGTCCCGATCACCGCCCGCCTGATCGCCAACTTCCTTGAGACCGCTGGCTCCGACCGCCTCCTGACGATCGACCTGCACGCCGGTCAGATCCAGGGCTTCTTCAACATCCCCGTCGATGAGCTGACCGCGCTCTCGCTGCTCTCCAACTACATCGCCGAGAAGAAGATCCAGAACCTGACGGTCGTCGCCACCGACGCCGGCGGCGCGAAGGGCGCCCGCCGCATGGCCGACCGCCTGAGCGCTCCGCTGGCGATCGTCGAGAAGCGCCGGCTGGGCAACAACGAGAAGGTCGAGGCGACGACGGTGATCGGTGACGTCAAGGACCGCGCCGTCCTCATCGTCGACGACGAAGTTCTCACTGGTAACACGCTGGTCGCCGCGGCGAACGTCGTCGTCGAGCAGGGCGCGACGGCTGTCTACGTCGCCGCCACGCACCCGATCCTCTCCGGCGACGCCGTCACGCAGATCGAGAAGTCGCCGATCAACGAGATCGTCTTCACGGACACGATCCCCATCCCGCCGGAGAAGCACTTGCCGAACATGACCGTGCTCTCCGTGGCCCCGCTGCTCGGCGAAGCGATTCGTCGCATCCACACCGGCCAGTCCGTCGGCGCGCTGTTCAACGGCGCCAGCCACTGACGCCGCAGCCCGCCACCCAACGCCGGAGACAGGGGGCAAGAGACAAGAGACAGGGGCTCGATCACACGTCACCTACCCTGCTGGTATCATTGGGCTGTACGTCCATCGCGCGGCGCTCATATCATCGGTTGAGCGCCAGCGCCGGAAGGAGCATAAAGACCCCCGAATGAGCATCCTGTCCAAGGTTTTCGGAGACTACAACGAAAAGGAGCTGAAGAAGCTCTGGCCGATCGTCAAAGAGGTCAACGCCTTCGAAGACGATATCCAGCAGCTTAGCGACGAGCAGCTGCGCGCGAAGACCAACGAGTTCCGCGAGCGGCTGGACGACGGGGAGACGCTGGAAGACATCCTGCCGGAGGCGTTCGCCGTCGTGCGCGAGATTTCGCAGCGGCGGCTGGGGATGCGGCCCTTCGACGTGCAGATCCTGGGCGGCGTCGTCCTCCACCAGGGCAAGATCAGCGAGATGAAGACCGGCGAGGGAAAGACGCTCGTCGCCACGCTGCCGATCTACCTCAACGCGCTGGCCGGTAAGGGCGTGCACCTGATCACCGTCAACGACTACCTGGCCAAGCGCGACGCCCAGTGGATGGGCGCCGTCTACGACGCCCTGGGCCTGACCATCGGCATCCTCCAGCACGACTCCGGCTACATCTACGACCGGACGGCGAACCTGGACAACGATAGCCTGCGCCACCTGACCCCGGTGGAACGCCGCGAGGTCTACGCCGCCGACATCACCTACGGCACGAACAACGAGTTCGGCTTCGACTTCCTGCGCGACAACATGGCGACGGACTTCGAGCGCGCGGTGCAGCGGCAGGAAATACCGCAGAGCTACGCCATCGTCGACGAGGTGGACAGCATCCTCATCGATGAGGCGCGGACGCCGCTGATCATCAGTGGCCCGGCGGAGGAGACCGAGGAGATCTACCGCACGTTCGGGCGCATCGTCCCACGCATGTCGCCTGAGCAGGACCTGATCGTCGACCTCAAGCACAAGAGCGTCGGCCTCACGGAAGAGGGTGTCGAAAAGGTGGAGAAGGCGCTCGGCATCAAGAACCTCTACGACCCCGAGAACTTCCGCCTGACCCGCTTCCTGGACGCCGCGCTCAAGGCCCAGTTCCTCTACGAGCGCGAGCACCAGTACGTCGTCAAGGACGGCGAGGTGGTGATTGTCGACGAGTTCACGGGACGCCTGATGACCGGGCGCCGCTGGTCGGACGGGTTGCACCAGGCGGTGGAGGCGAAAGAGGGTGTCAAGATCCAGCGCGAGAGCGTCACCTACGCCACGATCACGCTGCAGAACTACTTCCGGATGTACAAGAAGCTCGCCGGCATGACCGGTACGGCCTGGACGGAGCGCGACGAGTTCCACCAGATCTACGGCCTCGACGTGCTCGTCATCCCGACCCACATGCCGATGGTCCGCGCCGACAGGCAGGACATCATCTTCAAGGGCCTGAGCGGCAAGTTCAGAGCCGTTGTGGAGGAGATCGAGGACGCCCATGGCGACGGCCGCCCGATGCTCGTCGGCACCGTCGCCATTGAGACGTCGGAGCTGCTGTCCGACGCGCTCAAGCGCACGTCGACCTGCAACCTCGAAGACTGCGCCGAGTACCACCAGGTCTGTCCGCTCAAGGAGCCGGCCGTCCTCAACGCCAAGCAGCACGAGCGAGAAGCGCACATCATCGCCATGGCCGGCGTCCCGGGCGCCGTCACCATCGCCACCAACATGGCGGGCCGCGGGACCGACATTGTCCTCGGCGGCAATCCGGAACGCATGGCCGGAGAGATCGCCCGCAAGCAGGGCATCGACCTGCTGACGGCGGCCGAAGACGTCAGCGGGCCGATCCGGGAGCAGGCGCGCAAGAAGTGGCAGGACGAGCACGATCGTGTGGTCGCGGCCGGCGGGCTGCACATCATCGGCACGGAGCGACACGAGTCGCGGCGCATCGACAATCAGCTCCGTGGTCGTTGCGCGAGACAGGGTGACCGGGGCTCCAGCCGATTCTTCCTCAGTCTGGAAGATGACTTGATGAAGATGTTCGCGGGCAAGACGACGCTCACCGTGCTCTCCAAGCTGGGTATGAAGGAGGGCGATGCGATCGAGCATCCGATGTTGACCAAATCCGTCGGCCGCGCGCAGCGGAAAGTCGAAGAGCGCAACTTCCTTATCCGAAAGAACATTCTCGAATATGACGAGCCGATGGATGTGCAGCGAGGCTTCTTCTACGGCCTGCGGCAGGACATCCTGGAGGGTCGCGCCGTCAAGGACCTCATTTTCCAGTTCATCGACGACTCGGTGGAGGACGCGGTTTACACGTTCCTCGATCGGAATTACGTTTCCAACTGCATCGCCGAGTGGGTGCACGAGAAGCTGAACGTGGCCATCGATGCCGATCGATTCCGCGGCAAGGATCGTGAGGACCTGCACCTGCTGATCCGCCGGGATGCCACAGAGGAGGCCGGCAACATCATCCGCGTGACCATCGGTGAATACATGTCCCCGGATATGGATCCGGAGGGATGGGACCTCAAGGGCCTGGCGGATTGGGGTAACGCGAACTTCGATGCGGGCTTGAAGGTCTCGCAGCTGCGCGAGATGTCGGTTGATGAAGTTATCAAGCAGTTGGATGAAGCGGCGGCGAAGCGCATCGCCGAGGCTGACTTGGCGCCGCTTGATCAGTACCTTGTGCCGGCCTATGCGGAAAACGAACTCGCGAAGTGGGCCGCGAACAAGTTCGCCAGCGAGGTCAAGGCCGAGGCGTTCGTCGGCCTGGAAGATCCCGCCGATGCGGTCGAGAAGTTGATGGCCGACGCTCGCGCTGCCTACGCGCGCCGGGAGCTGACCTACCCGATCGACTTTGCCCTGGAAATGACCTCGGTCGGGATGCAGCATGACCCGCATCATGCCATCGAACAGTTCTGCGTGTGGGTCAGATCGAAATACGAGCTGCAATGGGATCCCCAGTCGCTTCCTTCGACGGACCCCATCCAGCTGCGCCAGTTGCTGATAGCCGAGGCCGAGAAGTGGGATGAATCTCGAATTGCCGAGCGAGCTGATCGTGCGCTGGTTGCGGGCAGTAGCCCGGAGAAGCTCGATGAGTGGTTTGCGACAAACTGCAACACCCACCTCACGGATGAGGAGCAAAAGCGTGCGGTTGACGATCCCAAGACCGTGGCTGAAGAGAAGATCGCCTCGGTGCTCAGGGCGGAGCTGACGCAGTTTGAGCGCTGGGTGCTGCTTCAGATTGTCGATCAGGCGTGGAAGGACCACCTGTACGCTATGGATCAGGTCAAGGAGGCGATTGGATTCCGTTCGTTCAGTCAGCGCGATCCGCGCATCGAGTTCAAGCGCGAGGCGGGCCAACTGTTTGAGAACATGCAAAAGTCGATCCGCGAGAAGGTGA
>JADFTG010000054.1 GCA_022560365.1 Chloroflexota bacterium
GCGGCTGACGCAGGTGCGCGACCGCATCGCCGCCGCCTGCGAGCGAAGCAGCCGCTCGCCTGAAGACGTGACGTTAATCGCCGTGAGCAAGGGGTTCGGCGCCACCGCCGTTCGCGAAGCCGCCGCTGCCGGCCTGACCGACATCGGCGAGAACCGCGTGCAGGAAGCGGCGGACAAGCGGCCCGGCCTGGACGACGTCAGCGGCGTCACGTGGCACATGATCGGCCACCTGCAGACGAACAAGGTGAAAGCGGCGCTGGGCCTCTTTGATATAATCCACTCCGTAGACTCGCTCCGCCTTGCGGAAGCGATATCCAGTCGGGCACTATCAGACGTGCCCGTTTTTCTTGAAGTGAATGTTTCGCAAGAACCCACAAAGACCGGCTTCACCATCGCCGAAGTCTCTGACGCCTACCGCGCCGCGCGGCTTCTGCGCCTCGACATCCGCGGCCTGATGACGATCGCACCGCTGGCGAACCGGGACGAGGACGTCCGCCCCATCTTCCGCGACCTGCGCCGGACGGCGCAGTCACTGAGCCTGGAGCAACTCTCGATGGGGATGACGAATGACTACGAGGTGGCCATCGAAGAGGGTGCGACGCACGTTCGCATCGGGCGGGCGATCTTCGGGGAGCGGCCGGCGTGAAGCTGGCGTTCATCGGCGGCGGCACGATGGGCGAGGCGATCGTCGCCGGGGCCATCGCCAACAACGTGGCCGGCGCGGACAGCATCACTGTCTGCGACGTGGCGCCCGCCCGCCGCGAGCACATGTTGTCCAAGTATGGAGTGTCGGTGACGGATTCTGCCCCCGAGGCGGCCAGCGGCGCGGACGTCGTCGTGCTGGCCGTGAAGCCGCAGCAGTTCGCGGCCGCTGCCGGCGGACTCAAGGGATCACTCACGGCTGGCCAGACCGTAATGTCGATCATGGCCGGCGTCCGGATCGACACGATCGCCGAAGTAACTGGCCACGCGGCGATCGTTCGCACGATGCCCAACACGCCGGCGACGATCGGCGAAGGAATGACGGTCTGGACGGCGACGGCAGCGGTCGCCGAACCGGCGCGGGAGTCTGTGCGCCGGCTACTGTCAGTGCTGGGCGAAGAGGCGGCTGTCGACGACGAGAAGTACATAGACATGGCGACCGCCGTCAGCGGCAGCGGCCCGGCCTACGTGTTCCTGCTCATCGAGGCGTTGGTGGACGCCGCGGTAGAGATCGGGCTCGATCGGGAGATGGCGACGCGGATGGTGCTGCAGACGGTGAAGGGCTCAGCGCGGTACGCTGAGGACAGCGGCGCCGACCCGGCCACGCTGCGAGATCAAGTGACTTCGCGGGGCGGCACAACGGAGGCGGCACTACAAGAGCTGGAGGACGCCGGCGTACGGGCGGCCTTCGCCCGCGCGGTGGGGGCTGCCTACGAGCGAGCAAAGGAGTTGGGAGGCTAGATGGAAGTAGTTGGGCTCTTCATCCAGGTCGCTGCCTACGTGCTCCTGGTGGCGGTCATCATCCGCATTATCTTCTCGTGGATAGGCTTCGATCCGGACAACCCGATCGCGCAGGTAATCCAGGAGATAACCGAGCCGATCCTGGCGCCGATCCGGAGCGTGATGCCGCGGATCGGGATGTTCGACCTCGCACCGATGGCAGCGAGCTTTCTGCTGATCATCCTGGCGCGCCTCGGCGCGCGGCTGATGTCTGTTTGACGCCTTAGCGTTGTTCGTAATCTTGGCGTATAGTGCCATTGGCATAGCGCGCGTACACTGTACTCAGTGATAGCATTCCGTCGAACGCATGTTCCAGCCGAGTAGGAGAGAGCGATGACCGCCAACGGAGCGAGCGACAACGGAACCAAGGAAAACCGCCTCCGCGCACTTGAAGTAGCGATCTCGAAGATCGAGAAGGACCACGGCCATGGCTCCATCATGCGCCTCGGCCAGGTCAGCGCGGCGATGGCGGTGGAGACGATCCCAACCGGGTCGCTGGCACTGGACATAGCGCTGGGCGCCGGCGGCATCCCCCGTGGACGGATCACCGAGATCTTCGGCCCGGAGATGTCCGGCAAGTCGACCCTCGCCATGCACATCATCGCCGAGGCGCAGAAGGCCGGCGGCCTCGCCGCCTACATCGACGTCGAGTACGCGATGGACCCGGCGTTCGCGCAGGTCATCGGCATCAACATCGACGACCTCCTCATCTCGCAGCCCGACACCGGCGAGCAGGCGCTCGAAATCTGCGAGGCGCTCGTCCGTTCGAACGCCGTCGATGTCGTCGTCATCGACTCGGTCGCCGCGCTTGTGCCGCGCGCCGAGATCGAGGGCGACATGGGCGACTCGCTGCCAGGGCTGCAGGCACGGCTGATGTCGCAGGCGCTGCGCAAGCTGACGGCGGCGATCTCACGCTCGCACACGAGCGTCATCTTCATTAACCAGCTGCGCGAGAAGATCGGCATCGTCTTCGGCAACCCGGAGACAACCCCCGGCGGACGCGCGCTCAAGTTCTACAGCTCGGTACGCATCGACCTGCGACGGATCGAGACCCTGAAGCGAAGCGGGACCGCGATCGGCAACCGGGTGCGGGCCAAGATTGTGAAGAACAAGATCGCGCCGCCGTTCCGCGTCGCCGAATTCGACATCATCTTCTCGGGCCCGAAGATCGGGATCAGCCGCGAGGGCGACATCCTCGACCTGGGCACCGAGGCGGAGATCGTCAAGAAGCAGGGCGCCTTCTACTCCTACAAGGACAACAAGATGGGCCAGGGCCGCGAGCACGCCAAGGACTTTCTGCGCACGAACCCGGAGATCGCCTCCGAGATCGAGGACATGATCCGGGCGCAGGGCCAGCCGGAAGCGGTACCCGCTGGCGCCGAGGAGTAAACGCAGCCCAGACGATGCGCGTTACTGCAATCGAGCGGCCACCGCGCAAGCGGCGCTATGACGTACGAATCGACGACGAGCGCGTCGTCCCGCTCTCCCGCGAAGTGCTGGCCGCCGCCAACCTGCGCGTCGGTCAAGAAGTGGACGACTCGCGGGTCGCGGAGCTGGAAACAGACGAGGCACGCCACACCGCACTGACCTCGGCGCTGAGGCTTCTGTCGTACCGCCCGCGCAGCGAGCGCGAGATGCGGGACGCGCTGCGCTCGAGACACATCCCGGAGGCGATCGCCGGCGAGACGCTGGACCGTCTGCGGGAGTTGCGCCTGCTCGACGACCAGGCGTTCGCCGAGGCCTGGACCGAGAGCCGCCAGCGCAACCGCCCGCGCGGCCGCCGAATGCTGCTCGCCGAGCTGGCGCAGAAGGGCATCGAGCGCGAAGTGGCGCAAGCGTCCGTGGCCGCGATCGACGAAGAGGCTGCCGCCCTGCGGGCCGGACGCAAGCGCTCACAGACGCTTCGGGACCTCGAGTTCCGCGACTTCCGGCGCCGGCTGGGCGATTTCCTGGCGCGTAGGGGGTTCGGCTACGACGTCTGCGAGGCGACGATAAAGCAGCTCTGGGCCGAGATCGCGACGCCGACGGCCAATAGCAGCAGTCTATAGCGCCTACAGTCCGCCATTCACGCGAGTGCCACTTTTCTTGACACCTTTTGCTCGCTGAACCTATGATGAAACCATCAGAAGATATCGCTTCTGGCCCAGTCATACCATTTCTAATGCTTCTACTATTTGTCCTTTTCACAGGAAGTGAGGCGAAATGCCGACCATTGCCCTTATCCTGGGGCTTGTCGGCGTTGCTATCGGTGTACTCGGCGCTCTCTTCGTTCAGCAGTACCTTCGTCGCAGCAGCGTCGAAGCTGCAGAGCGCAGCGCCGCCCGCATCCTTAACGAAGCCGACAGGAGCCAGAAAAACCTACTACTCGAGGCCAAGGAAGAGGCCATCCAAGTCCGCCGCGAGGCGGAATCAGAGATTCGTGAACGCCGCAATGAGCTTAAGGGTGGCGAGCGCCGCCTAAGCCAGAAAGAAGACTCCCTCGAACGCAAGCTCGAGGGTACCGAACAGCGGCAACACAACCTCCAGAAGAAGGAAGCTACCCTTGATGAGCAGCAGGAGGAGCTTGCCCAGCTCTTCGAAGAGCGCCGGGCGGAGCTTGAGAAACTCTCCAACCTCACCGTCGCCGAGGCGCGCCAGATGCTCCTCGAGCAGGTGGAGCGCGAGATCCGCGACGAGTCCAACCGCCTCCTGCGCGAGATCGAGCAAGAGGTCAAGGAGGAGGCCGACACACGCGCCCGCAAGATCATCGCGACGACGATGCAGCGCCTGACCAGCGACGTGGTCTCCGAAGCGACCATATCGGTCGTGCCACTGCCCTCCGAAGACATGAAGGGCCGCATCATCGGCCGCGAGGGCCGCAACATCCGGGCGATCGAGCACGCCACCGGTGTGGACGTGATCATCGACGACACGCCAGACGCCGTTACGCTGTCCGGGTTCGACCCGATCCGGCGCGAAGTGGCACGAATAGCGATGACGAAGCTGCTCAGTGACGGCCGCATCCACCCGGCGCGCATCGAGGAGATGGTGGAGAAGGCCCGCAAAGAGGTCGACCATTCGATCAAAGAAGCCGGCGAAGACGCGATCGTCGAAGCCAGCTGCCCGGGCCTGCACCCGGAGATCGTGCGCACGCTCGGGCGGCTGAAGTTCCGCTACAGCTACGGACAGAACCAGCTCAACCACGCCATTGAGACAGCGAACCTGGCGGCGATGATCGCCCACGAACTGGGCGCCGACGTCGAAGTGTCACGCCGCGGCGGCCTGCTACACGACCTTGGCAAGGCGATCTCACACGAGGTCGAGGGCACGCACGCGCAGCTGGGCGCGGAGCTGGCAAGGCGGCACAAGGTGCCGGATGCCGTGGTGCACTGCATCGAAGCGCACCACGAAGAGGTCGAGCCCGGCAGCGTCGAGGCGATCATCACGATCGTCGCCGACGCGATCAGCGGCAGCCGTCCCGGCGCCCGCCGCGAGTCGCTGGATAACTACCTGAAGCGGCTCGAAGCGCTGGAGGAAGTGGCCAACGCCTTCCCCGGTGTCGACAAGTCGTTCGCGATCCAGGCTGGCCGCGAGGTCCGTATCATCGTCAAGCCGGAAGAGGTGGACGATCTGGGAGCGCAGCGGATGGCCAAGGAGATCAGCAAGAGCATTCAGGAGAGCCTGGACTACCCTGGCCAGGTGAAGGTCACCGTGATCCGGGAGCGCCGCTCAATCGAATACGCCAAGTAGGCGAATACGACAAGATAGAAAGGGACAACGGCCGGCTTTGCCCCGCTGAAGCCATGGCGCTGAACATCCTTATCATCGGCGACATCGTCGGCAAGCTCGGCCGGCGGACGGTGGCCTCGGTTCTCCCCGGCCTGCGCGAGACGAAGTCCGTTGACCTCGTGATCGCCAACGGTGAGAACGCTGCCGGCGGACGGGGCATGACCCCGGAGACAGTTGATGAGTTGCGCCGCGCCGGCGTCGATGTCTTCACTTCCGGCAACCACATCTGGGCCAAGCGCGAGATCTATCCCGTGCTGGAGGACGAGTCGGCGTCGCTGATCCGCCCGCTCAACTACCCGCAGGGCACCCCCGGCCGCGGCATCCACCGCGACGGTGACGTGGCGGTGGTCAACCTCATCGGACGTACGTTCATGGGCGACAGCGTGGACTGCCCTTTCCGGGGCGTTGACGCTGCGCTGGAGCAACTCGCCGGCGCCTCCGTGATCATCGTCGACCTGCACGCTGAGGCGACGAGCGAGAAGATCGCCATGGGCCACTACCTCGACGGCCGCGTCAGCGCTGTTGTCGGGACGCACACGCACGTGCCGACGGCGGACGCCCGCGTGCTGCCGGGCGGAACGGCCTACGTAAGCGACCTGGGCATGGTCGGCGCAACGAACTCGGTCCTCGGAATGGAGTACGAACCGGTGCTAGAACGCTTCCTGACGCAGCTCCCCAACCGCTGGGACCCCGTGAAGACCGGCCCCGCAACGTTCAACTCGGTCTTCGTCACGGTCGATGACAGCGGCCGGGCGACCGCGATCGAGCGAGTCGACTGTGAGGTGCCAGCGTGACGAGCCTGGCCGACCTGCACTTGCACAGCACGATCTCCGATGGACGCCTGAAGCCAGCGGAGCTCGTGGACCTGGCCTATAAGAACGGTGTGCGCGTGATGGCGCTGACCGACCACGACATCGTCGACGGCCTGCCCGCTGCGTTTGAGGCGGCCGAGAAGTACGACGACCTGACGCTGATCCCCGGGATCGAGATGAGCACCGACGTCCCGGGCAACGAGGTGCACATCCTCGGGCACTTCATTGACTGGCGGAACGAAGACTTCGGGGCCAGGCTGGCGCACCTGCAAGACTCGCGCCTGGGCCGGGCGCGGCGGATGGTCGAGCGCCTGGCCGAACTGGGCAAGCCCGTGGAGTGGGAGCGCGTGCAATCGTTCGCCGAGGGCGCCGTCGGCAGGCCGCACATCGCGCTGGCGCTCATCGAAGCCGGCCACGTCGAATCGGTGAACGAGGCGTTCGATCAGTACATCAGCCGCACTGGGCCCGCCTACGTTGAGCGCGAGCGGCTGGAGCCGGAGGAAGTTGTCGCGACGATCCGCGGCGTCGGCGGCCTCGCCACGCTCGCTCATCCACGCGAGCTGCACGCGGCCGGCAGCCTGGACGTGCTCCTGGAGCGACTGAGCGCGGCGGGTCTGACCGGGATGGAGACGTACTACCAGGACTACGACGCCGGCGAGGTGGAGATGTTCCGGCAGATCTGCGAGCGCAACGAACTCTTGCCGCTGGGCGGAAGCGACTTCCACGGCATGGGCGGACCGAAACAGCGCGAGCCCGGCAACATCCCGCTGCCGATCGAGCCGGTGAACGAGCTGTTCCGGCTCGCCGAGGAGCGCGGGGCGGTCGAGCGAGCGCTGCTGAGGCACACCTATCGCTGAGCAGACGAGCGACACCCGGTACAGAGGGATCTACGAGAACGTAGCGGACGATGACACCGAGTCCCTGCTGTGCGACACCGGAGGGGTGAGGGACATCCTGCTGGAGAAGCGCGGCCAGAGGGCGGGCGGAAATGGCGCTCGGAACTGAGCGGCGTGAAGCGTACGGGGCGGCGAACCGCCCATGAAGGATACATGACTACACAGCCTTTGGATATTAAACTTGGCGTGATCGGCCTGGGCTACGTCGGGCTGCCCAGTGCCGCGGGATTCGCGGAACTCGGATTCTCCGTGATTGGCACCGACAGCGACCCCGAGAAGCTGAAGACCCTCCACGAAGGGCGCTCGCCGCTGTACGAGCCCGGCCTGCAAGAGCTCCTGGACAAGCACAC
>JADFTG010000055.1 GCA_022560365.1 Chloroflexota bacterium
CGCCTACTGCGAAGCGGCGGTGCAGGCGGGCCTTGAGTTCGACGAGTTCGCGCCGCGGCTGTCGTTCTTCTTCGCCTCGTTCTCGAATCTGATTGAAGAGGTTGCCAAGTTCCGCGCGGCGCGACGCCTCTGGGCTCGGCTGGCCAAGGAGCGCTTCGGCGCGAAGAACGAGCGCAGCATGATGCTCCGCTTCCACACGCAGACCGGTGGCTCAACGCTCACCGCGCAGCAGCCCGAAAACAACATCGTGCGCACGACGATCCAGGCGCTGGCCGCCGTCCTGGGTGGGACGCAGTCTCTGCACACGAACTCGATGGACGAAGCGCTGGCGCTGCCCACCGAAAAGTCGGTGCAGATCGCGCTGCGCACGCAGCAGGTGATCGCTTACGAGAGCGGTGTCGCCGACGTCATCGACCCGCTGGCCGGCTCCTACCAGATCGAGGCGATGACGGACCGCATCGAGGCGGAGGCGATGAAGTATATCGATCGCATCGAAGACCTGGGCGGCGCCATGCGGGCGATCGAGGGCGGCTACCAACAGCGCGAAATCCAGGAGGCATCGTACCGCTACCAGAGGTCAGTGGACGATGGTTATCGCACCATCGTCGGCGTCAACGACTTCACCACCGAGGAGGAAGTGCGGCCTGAGATCCTCCGCGTGCGTGAAGAGGTCGTCCGCCGTCAGGTGAAGCGCCTGAACCGCGTGCGCGCCGAGCGCGACGAAGCCAGGGCGCAGGCGATGCTCAAGCAGCTCGAAGAGGCGGCGAAGTCGGACGCGAACCTGATGCCGGTCCTCATCGAGTGCGTCGAAAGCTACATAACGATCGGCGAAATCTGCGATGTGCTGCGCGGCGTCTTCGGTGTGCAGCGCGAGTTCATGGTGTTCTAGGGCCCGTGATCCGATGAGCAAGATGTCGGACGCAGACCGAGACGCGTTCCTCGCCATCAATCGCTACGGTATCCTCTCGACGCTGCGCAGAGACGGCTCGCCCATCGCCATCCCGGTCTGGTTCGACTGGGACGGTAGCAGCGTGAAGATGTTCACCAACGCCGGATCGCCCAAGCTCCGCAGGCTCGCCAACGACGCCAGAGCGTCGGTGCTTGTCACGAATCACATCGACGAGAAAGAGAAGTGGGTCGCGTTCGACGGCACGGTCGCTGTCAGCGATGAGGGCGGCTTCGAGCTGGCGGAAAGGCTCGCGCAGCGCTACTGGGACCTCGACGACCCGGGCCGCGCGTCGGCGCTGCAGAACTGGCGCGCGATGGAGTCCGAATGGCGGCTGCTGGAGATGGTGCCGGACAGGGTTCGTACGTACGCCGACTGATTGGAAAGGGGACGATGTGCCGTGAACCGACTTGACGCGTTGCTCGACGACCTCGAGAAGTCCTTTGCCGACCTCCAGGGGGTGATCGAAGGCCTGACGCACGAACAGCTGGTGACGACGTTCGAAGGCGAGTGGTCCGTGCGCGATATGCTCGGCCACATCATCGGCTGGCACCACGAGATGGACGACGCGCTGGAGCGGATCGCGCGCGGCGAGAGGCCGGTGCCCGAGGGCGTGGACTACAGCGATAGCGACGCCTGGAACGCGCGCTTCGTCGAGACCTGGCGCAGCGCCAGCCCGGAGGCCGTCGTGGCCGAGCTGACCGCGAGCAAGAACCTCTTCGTCGAGGCGGCGCGCCAGGTGCCGGACGAGAAGTTCGAGGAAGGGCGCTCAGCCTATCGCATCATCACGACGACCGGTACGGGCCATTACGCCGAGCACGCGCCGCTCATTCGCGCCTGGCGGAAGCGCGAGGGCATATGAGGGCGTTGACGGACCGGGCGCAGCTCCGGAGCGAGCTGGAAGCGGCAGGCAAGCGCGTGTCGGCGGCGATCGGCGGGCTGAGCGAGGAACAGGCGTCGGCGGTGGCGATCGGCGATTGGTCGGTGAAGGACCACTTGAACCACATGTGCTACTGGCACGAGTTCCGCGCGACGGAGATCATGCGCATCAGCCGTGGCGGACAGACAGCATACCCGCCCTTCAGTGACGAGCAACTCGCGGTCGTGAACCACACGTTCGCAGACCTGCGGCGTGGCCTGCCGCTGTCGCAGGCCGCCGAAGACCTTGAGTTCGCGCGCGTCATGGTCATCGAGGCGGTCGCCAACTGTCCGGAGGAGGCGCTGGAGGAGAGCCGCTACGGAGAGTGCGGTATCCAGGCCGGAATCGAACACGACAACGAACACGCCGAGACGATCGAGGCGTGGCGAAACAGGGAAGATGTATGATCGAGATGAACGAACTCCGCTCATCCTTCGATCCGCCACGGCGGATCAGGACAAGCGGCGCAAACGGCCAGAGGGAGGGGATATGATCGACAAGATCCACCACGTTGGTATCGCCGTCCACGATCTGGACGAGGCGCTCAAGTTCTACCGCGATACGCTGGGGCTTCACGTCCACGCACGGGACACGGTGGAGGACCAGGGAGTGAAGGCCGCCCTGCTGACGATCGGCGAAAGCGAGATCGAACTGCTGGAGCCGACGCGCCCGGACTCGGCCGTCGGCAAGTTCCTCGAGCGAAAGGGCGAGGGCCTGCATCACATCTGCTTCCAGACCGAGGACGTCGACGGCGACCTCGAGACGCTGAAAGAGAAGGAAGTGCCGCTCGTCGATCAGAAGTCGAGGCGAGGCATCGCCGGCATGATCTGCTTCCTCCACCCGAAGGCCAGCCGCGGCGTGCTGGTCGAGCTGGCGACGCCGATGGAGATGTACCGTGGCTAGCATGAACGTGAAGAAGCTCGACCACGTCGTTATCGCCACCGCCGACCTCGACGACTCGCTTGCCCAGTGGGAACGCAACATTGGTCTGAAGACGGACGCCTCGCTCAACCAGCCGCTGGGGTCCGGCTTCAAGGTCTCGCGCCTGCCAATCGGCGAGTCTTTCCTGGAGTTGGTGCAGCCGGTGGCGGAGAAGGGCCGCTTCTACGAGCAGTTCCAGGAGCGCGGCGAAGGTCTCTTCTCGATCAGCGTTGAGGTTGAGGACCTGGAGGCGGCCGTCGAGCACCTGCGCGGCCGCGACGTCCGGGTGTCCGACCCCGAGCCGAGCATCTGGCCCGGCGCGCGCGTGGCCCGCATCAACCGGGGTCACACGCATGGCGTCTCGATCCAGTTGATCGAGCGCTCGTAGGCGGCTCGTGGCACTCCTCGCCGGCGGTTGCTGGCGGTTATCCACGTCTCCGCTATAATCGCCTAGCAGGAGGGCCGCCCTAACATGACTGACGCACCGAAGCTCAAGATCATCATCGCCAAGCCCGGCCTCGACGGGCACGACCGCGGGGCCAAAGTGGTCGCCAGGGCCTTGCGGGACGCCGGCCACGAGGTGATCTACACGGGCATCCGGCAGACGCCCGAAATGATCGCCGAGACGGCGCTGCAAGAAGACGCCGACATGATCGGACTCTCGATCCTCTCTGGCGCCCACCTGGAGCTCTTTCCGCGCGTCGTCGATGAGCTGAAGAAGCGCGACATGGGAGACGTCACTCTCTTCGCCGGCGGCATCATTCCGGACGAGGACCGCGAAAAACTGAAGAAGATGGGTTTCGACGGTATCTTCGGTCCCGGCGCCTCCACCCATGACATCGTCGACTGGGTCGCCGAGAACGCCTCGAAGAGCGGCGCGACGGCCGCGTAGGTGGTTTCCGACCGCGTCCAGCGCCTCCTCGAAGGTGACAGGCGGGCGCTCACGCGCGTCCTCACCTGGGTCGAAGACGGCAGCAGCGAGGGGCGCGAGGCGCTGCGTGTACTCTTTCCGAAGAGCGGCCGCGCGCACGTCATCGGCGTCACCGGGCCGAGCGGCTCCGGTAAGAGCACGCTGGTTGGCGCGCTGGTCCGCGTGCTGCGCGAGCGCGGCAAGACGGTCGGCATCGTCGCCGTCGACCCGACGAGCCCGTTCAGCCACGGCGCCATCCTGGGCGATCGCATTCGCATGCAGGACCTGACGACCGACCCGGGAGTGTTCATCCGCAGCATGGCGACGCGCGGCGCACTGGGCGGCCTCGCCGCCACCACGGCCGACGCCGTCACCGTGCTCGACGCTGCCGGTAATGACATCGTGATCGTCGAGACGGTGGGCGCGGGCCAGGATGAGGTTGAGATCGCGGACACGGCTCACACCACCGTTGTCGTCAACATTCCGGGCGCCGGCGACGATATGCAGGCGATCAAGGCCGGCATTCTGGAGATCGCGGACATTCTCGTCGTCAACAAGGCCGATCTGCCCCAGGCGGAGAGCGTGTTCAAGCAGCTGCACATCTTCACGGACCTCCAGCGACAGGCCGGCTGGGACGTGCCGATCATCAAGACCGTCGCTCACAAGGATGAGGGCGCCGCCGAGCTGGCCGACGCGATCGAAAAGCACCGTAAGTACATCACCGATTCCGGGCGCCTTGACGACATGCGCCGCCAGCGGGCGCACCGCCAGCTGCTCGCCGTGACGCAGGCGGCGCTGCTAGAGGGCGCTCTTGCAAAGGCCGGTGACCTAGTCGACGAACTGGTGGAGCAGATCACCCGCCGCGAGATCGACCCGCGCACGGCCGCCGACAAGCTGATCGCCGCCGCGAAGAGCTGACGGCGGCGCGTCAGAGGCCGGAGGAGATGATCGCCTGGTCTTCGCCGGTCAGCTCTTTGCGCTGCACCCATTCCATGCCGTCCGGCGTCACGACGAGCACATCGATCGGCCCGCCGACGGACGGGTAGCGCGGCTCGAAGCGCAGAGTGTCGATCGTCGTGCGGATGAGGTGGATCGCGTAGTCGATGGCGTCTTGCAGCGGCATCGCGGCGAAGAGCGGCAGGTGCTGCTTATCGATCAACCGGTTGGCGACCAGCACATCGCCGGCGCGGACGACGCCGTACTGGACCCGGCCCTCCTCCGTCGCGTTGACGCGCCGGATCTTAGGCTCGCGGGTCGTGTGACCAACGAGCACGTAGGGGACGCTGGCCCGGTCCTCGACGCGGTAGCCGGCGACGTGGAAGCCGAGGTTCACGTTCGGGAACTTCTCCTGGAAGTAGGCCAGGAAGCGATCGGCGACGGTGACAACGTCGTCTTCTTCTGACAGCTCCTGCTCGGCGAAGGCGTGGAGGTGGCTGTCGGCGGGCTGGTTGTTAATGACAGCGGAGTCGTAGAGGCTAACGCCGGCGCCGACCGAAGGCAGCGCGACGACTTTGTAGGCGCTGTCCGAGAGGACGATCTGCTGCTGCACGGTCTCCTGCTCACCGTCCTGGCGCTTGCCGCTGAGGAGGGCGCTCATGCGGGAGTCGGCGGCCATTACGATGCCGCTGGGGACGTATACCGATACGACGAGTGACATGCTGCCGGCATCGTACCGAATCGGCGACGGGCGGCCAAGCGGATGCCGAGACAGACCGTCGCCGGTGTATAATCTGGCGAGGGTCGGCCTGGTGTCGGCTCGTCTCATTGATGGACGACATATTAACCGTCTCGCTTCGGCTGTTGCTGGTCGTAGCGCTCGTACTCCTCAACGGACTTTTCGTCGCCGCCGAGTTCTCTATCGTCGCCGTCCGCCGCACGAGGTTGGAGACGCTGGCGAACGAGGGACAGGGTCTCGCCCGTTTCTCACTGCGGGCGATCGACAATCTCAACAACTACCTGGCGGCGACCCAGCTCGGCATCACGATCGCCAGCATCGGTCTCGGCATCGTCGGCGAACCGCTGCTGGCCGGTCTGCTGGAGCCGCTGTTCGAAGACATCTTCGGCCAGGAGGCGGCGGGAATCTCCTCGCATGCCGTCGCGGTGCCGATCGCCTTCATCATCATCAGCGCGCTGCACATCGTCCTCGGCGAACTGGCGCCCAAGAGCATCGCGTTGTTCAACCCGGAGCGTGTTTCGCTTCTCACTGTTCCGCCGATTGAGGTCTTTCGGCTGGTGTTCTGGCCGGCGATCTGGATCTTGAACGGCGTTGCCAACGCCATCCTCCGCCCCTTCGGCCTTCGCGCCGCAAAGGGAGGAGCGCACAGCGTGCACACGGCGGAGGAGATCAGCCTGCTCGTCGCTCAGAGCGCCGAGGCGGGCGTGCTCGAGAGCGAGGCGGCGGAGCTACTCTCAGGCGTCTTCACTTTCGGCAACCGGCGGATCAACGAGGTCATGGTGCCCCGGACAGAGGTCGTCTGGCTGGAGCGCGGCACGGCCCTTCGTGACTTCTACCCGACGTACATGGAGCATCCGCACTCCCGCTTTCCGGTGTTCGAAGAGAAGCACGACAACGTCGTCGGCATCGTCAACATCAAGGACGTCCTGCGGGGGATCGGCGAAGGCACGATGTCCGAGGGCGACCCGATAGACCTGGCGATGCGGCCGGCGCTCTTTATCCCCGAGACGAAGGTCGTCGGCTCGGCGTTCTTCGAGATGCAGGAGGCCGGCCACCAGATGGCGATCGCCGTCGATGAGTACGGTGGCACGGCTGGTATCGTCACGCTGGAGATGCTGATCGAGGAGCTGGTGGGTCATGTGAGCGACGAGCTGCGTCGCCACGAGGAGGAGTTCGTAGAAGTCGACGAGCGCACGGTGCAGGTCGACGCCGGAATGAGCATCCACGACGCCAATCAGGACCTGAAGCTGAACCTGCCCGACGGCGATTACGAGACCGTTGGCGGGTTCATCCTGAGCAAGCTCGGGCGGATCCCGGAGGAGGGCGAGCAGGTGACCCACGGTGGCCTTCACCGTGTAACCCGCCCCGAGATACTTGCTTATCGTTCTCGCTTTTGCCGGCGACTCAACCACCACCAGCTTCTTTTTCTGCTTCGCCATTTAGTCCCTATGCTCCCTATGCTCCATACTCCAACTTGGCCGCCTAAACCCCACCCCCGATATCGGACGGGGTGTTCAACCTCCTCTCAACCAAGCACTCCGCATTCCGATGCGATCGCAACAACCAAAGGCCTTACGGCCCAGGTCGGAAGACATCCCCGCCCAGGCCGCTCTTGTAAGCCATTGTATATCAACAGCTTACACACATCACATTTGGCTCAGCCCTTCGCCGCCTGGAGGCGCATTATTATCACCCAAGTCGATTTCGCGCAAGCTCGGCCACTTTCCTGGCCACATCGGCTGCGGTGACATCGTCAGTCCGCATCACCAGCTCACAACCCGCGTAGCAGCGCCGCCGCCGCTCGTAGAGTTCCCGCATTCGAGTCTCACGATCCGCA
>JADFTG010000056.1 GCA_022560365.1 Chloroflexota bacterium
GCGGCGGCGGCGTTTTCCGCGCGACCGATGGCCTCCGGGACGAGTTTGGTGAGGACCGCTGCATGGACACGCCGCTGGCCGAGGCGGCGATCGTCGGCGTCTCGATCGGCGCCTCGATCAACGGGCTCCTGCCGGTCGCCGAAATCCAGTTCGCGGACTTCATCCACACGGCGTTCGATCAGATCGTGAGCGAGGCGGCGCGGCTGCATTATCGCTCGAATGGTGCCTGGAGCTGCCCGATCACGGTGCGCACTCCGTACGGCGCCGGCATCCACGGCGGGCCATACCACTCGCAGTCGATCGAGGCGTTCTACGCGCACGTGCCGGGGCTGAAGGTGATCTGCGTCGCCAGCCCGTACGACGCGAAGGGCTTGCTGAAGTCGGCGATCCGCGATCCGAACCCAGTAATGTTCCTCGAGCACAAGAAGGCCTACCGGCTGTTCCGGGAGGAGGTGCCGGACGAGGACTACACGATCCCGATCGGCGTCGCCGCGACGAAGCGCGAAGGGGACGACATGACGCTCGTCACGTACGGCCTGATGACGCGTTACTCGCTCGAAGCGGCGGACGTAGTCCGGGGCGACGACGGCACTTCGGTCGAGGTGATCGACCTGCGCACGGTGTCTCCGTGGGACAAGGAGCGCGTGCTGGAGTCTGTGCGCAAGACGGGCAAAGCGCTGATCGTCTACGAGGACAACCTCACTGGCGGCTTTGGCGCCGAGGTGGCGGCGACGATCGCCCAGGACGCGTTCGATTTCCTCGATGGGCCGGTCACGCGCATCGCTTCACCGGACGTGCCGCTCACACCGTATTCGAGGATCCTGGAGGAGCACATCCTGCCGAACCCGGAGAAGATCGCCGACGGTATTCGTAAGCTGGCGGCGTTCTAGCGCATGCCGTACACGCTGACGCTACCCGAAGTTGGCGAGACGGTGACTGAGGGTACGATCGAGAAGTGGCTCAAGGCGCCGGGAGATAAGGTTGCGAAGTACGAGCCGATCGTCGAGGTCAACACGGACAAAGTGAACGTTGAGCTGCCGTCGCCGGTCTCCGGAACGGTCGTTGAGATCCTTGTGGCGGAGGGCGAGACGGTGCCGATCGGCGCCGGTCTGTGCACGATCGACGAGGTGCCGGGCGAAACGCCGGCCGAGATCGCACCGGCCGCCCCGTCCGCAGAGCCGAAACCGGCGAAGGAGCTGGTCGCCGCCGCGCCGCGAGAGCGCGCCGATCGGGGCGGACCCGGCCGGGCGACACCGCGCGTGCGCAGGGTCGCCGAGGAGTTGGGCGTCGACCTGGCGCGCGTCGAGGGCTCGGGCCCGGGCGGGCGCATCCTCGAAGATGACGTGCGGGCGTCCGCGCAGGGCGCACCAGCCACCGTTGCTGAAGTCGGCGCGGATGAAGAGGCGATCCCCGTTTCGGGCATCCGGAGGACGATCGCCAGGCGCATGTCGGAGTCGGCGTTCACGGCGCCGCACGCGTGGCTGGTCGTTGAAGCGGACGTCACCGAGCTCGTGAAGCTGCGCGCAGACGAGCGCGACGCGTTCCGTGAGCGAACCGGCGTCGATCTGACGTATCTGCCGTTCGCGGCACACGCTGTGTCGCAGGCGTTGCCTGACCACCCGTACCTGAACGCGTCCTGGGCTGAGGATCAGATCCTGCTCAAGAAGCGCGTGAACCTGGGAGTGGCAGTGGCGACTGATCGCGGTCTCCTCGTGCCGGTGGTCAAGGATGCCGACCGGCTGAGCGTGGCCGGCCTGGCGCTGGCGATGTCGGAGCTGGGCGGGAAAGCCCGCGACAAGAAGCTGCAACTCGACGACGTGCAGGGCGGGACGTTCACGCTGGACAACACCGGCGCCTTCGGCTCAATCGTTTCGATGCCTATCGTCAACCTGGGTCAGGCGGCGATCATCAGCCTGGAGATGATCACCAGGAGGCCGGTGGTAGTGGAAGAAGACGCGATCGCGGTGCGCGACGTCGTGAACCTCTGCCTTTCGTTCGACCACCGCATCCTCGACGGCCACCAGGCGGGTGCGTTTCTGGGCGACGTGAAGTCGCGCCTGGAGGCGTTCGGGCCGGGCTCGGACCTCGAGTGATGGGCGGCGCCGCGGCCTATGATTACGCGTGGCTGGGACGGGTCGAGTACCTCGAAGCGTGGGAGTACCAGCGAGAGCTGGCGCGACGACGGGCGCGGGGCGATATCCCCGATACGATTCTGCTGCTTGAGCACCCGCCCGTGTTCACGACCGGCCGCCGTGGACCGGGAGCGAATCTGCGGTTGCCGGAGGAAGCTCTCGGCGCGCCGCTGATCGAGACCGACCGCGGAGGCGACATAACGTTTCACGGCCCCGGCCAGCTGATCGCCTATCCGATCGTCGATCTGCGCGCGTCCGCACTGTCCGTTGTGAACTACGTGCGGGCGCTTGAGGAGGCGGTCGTTCGGACTGTGCGGACGTACGGAATCGAAGCGCACACTGAGTGCGGCCTGACTGGCGTCTGGACGGGCGAAATGGGTTCGTCGGCCGAAAAGATCGCGGCGATCGGGGTGAGGGTTGGAAAGCCGGCTGGTCCTTCGGGCGGATGGGTGACGACGCACGGCCTTGCGCTCAACGTCACGGTGGATCTGGAGTGGTTCGGGCGCATCGTGCCGTGCGGGATTGGCGATCGCGGCGTGGCGTCGATCGAGTCGCTGACCGGAAAGAGGCCGCGTCTGGAGGACGTCGCCGAGGTGCTCAGTCAGGCGCTCGGGGACGTTCTGGGTCGAGACATCCGGGTAAGCAGATCACTGGTGCTGCCCGCCAAACTATGCCCGCGCCCCGATGGGCTGTAGGCTGGGGCACGGAACCTTCTCAGGGCTTGTGACGTCTATCACATGACATATGACCTATGCGCAGGATGATGGCTTGCGATCCGAAGGCGATCAGCGCGGCCCGGTGCCAGGAGGAGTTTCGCTCGTGACCACGGAATTGAAAGAGGGGATCGACGTGAAGGAGTCCACTGAGGCTCGTGGCGAGTCGATCATCAAGGCGATCGACGTCGTCAAGACGTACGACACGGGGCGCCTGAAGGTGAACGCACTGCGCGGCATCAATCTGCGGATCGGTGCCGGGGAAATGGTGGCGATCATGGGCCCCTCCGGTTGTGGCAAGACGACGCTGCTTAACTGCCTTTCCGGCCTGGATGTGCTCGACAGCGGGCAGGTAATGGTCGAGGGTGTCGACCTGAGCACTATGTCTGACAATGCGAAGACGGAGCATCGTGCCGAGCGGATGGGCTTCATCTTCCAGTTCTACAACCTGCTGCCGGTGCTCTCGGCCGTCGAAAACGTCGAGCTGCCGCTGCTCGTCTCCGGCACGTCCGCCAGGGAAGCGAGGCGCAAATCGATGGATGCGCTCGAGGTCGTCAAGCTCGCCGGCTGGGCGACTCACAAGCCGGGCGAGCTCTCCGGCGGCCAGCGACAGCGTGTGACGATCGCGCGGGCTCTGGTCAACGATCCGGCGATCGTCTGGGGCGACGAACCGACGGGCGATCTGGACAGCACCAACGCCAGGGAGATCATGGACCTGATGGTCAGGCTGAACCAGGAGCACGGCCAGACGTTCGTTCTCGTGACGCACGCCGACGAGGTCGCGCAGCGGACGCAGCGGATCATCCGCATGCAGGACGGACAGATAACGAGCGACGAGGCGACTGCCCGGGCGCAGGCTGCGTCCTAGCGGAGGAGCGGACCATGGATGAGATGTTCGGCCTCTCGATGAACCTGATCATGTTCGTCCTGCTGGGGCTGCTTGCGATCACGCTGGGTGCGATCCTGATCATCTTCATCCGCAATCGGATCGTTTTCCTGATGGGCCTGCGCAACATCCCACGCCGCGTCGCGCAGAGCACGCTGATCGTGATCGGGCTCATGCTGAGCACCGTGATCATCACCGCCGCATTCGCCTTCGGGGACACCGTCGACTACAGCATCACGAAGGCGACATACGATCTCTTCGGTCACGCGGATATCATTCTCGAAAGCGATACCGGCCCCGGTGATGAGGAGGACCGCGGCAGCGACGAGATATCGGGCGACGCTTACGAGGCGTTCCTCGCCGCCGCCGACGCCTCACCCAGCCTCACGAACGTGGACGGCTACATGGGCCTGCTCTTTGAGCCAGTGCCGGTCATCAACGTCGAAACGGGTCTGAGTGAGCCCGACGTCCTGTTCACGGGGATCGACGCGGAGCGCACCGGCGCCTTTCCTGACGTCATCGACGCGGAAACGGGCGAATCACTTTCGGTTACCAACCTCGGTGCGAACGAAGTCTACCTCAACGAGAGCGCTGCGGATGAGCTGAGGGCGGTGGCGGGTTCCGTGCTTACCGTCTTCGTCTCCAATGAGCCCCACGATTTCACGGTACAGGCCATCGTCGAGGACAGGGCGTCGACTGGGGCCTTGAACCTGGCCTCGCCGGAAGGAATGGTGGCGAGCCTGGATGCTGTGCACGAGCTGTTCGGCAGCGACAACGTGTCGGCCATCGCCGTCTCAGTCAACGGCGGGGTCCGCGATACATTAGAGGCGTCGCCGGAGGCCGAGAGGCAGGTTCGTAACCTCGTCGGGGCCCAGGACATCTTGCTGCGAGTCACCGACACGAAGGCAGAGTCGGTAGATGAGGCGGAGGAGATCGGTAACTTCATGACGACGTTCTTCCTCCTTCTCGGCCTCTTCTCTATCGGCGCTGGCGTGCTGCTGATCGTGATGATCTTCGTCATGCTGGCGGCCGAGCGAAAGCCTGAGATGGGCATGGCGCGCGCCGTGGGCATGAAGCGGCAGCACCTCGTCGAGATGTTTGTGGCCGAGGGCACCGGCTACAACCTGGCTTCGGCGGTCGTGGGCGTCGGCATCGGGGTCGCCGTTGCCTTCGCGTTGACGACGGCGGCCTCTGCGGTATTTTCGTCGCTCGGCTTCACGTTCACGCCGCACGTGACGTTGCGGACGATCGTGATCTCGTACTGCCTCGGCGTCGTGCTGACTTTCCTCACCGTGACCTTCTCTTCGTGGCGCGTGTCGACGCTGAACATCGTCTCCGCGATCCGCGACACGCCGGAAGGTAACGTCGCCGATCCTGAATCCGGAACCGTGAGAGGTCTGGTACGGGCCGTTCTGAATGTCGCGGTCCTGATGACCGGAATCGGCCTGTTCATGTTGCTTCTCAAGGGCGAGATATTCGCTGCCCCCAGGGAACGTCGCGTGCCGCAACCCAAGGCTTCGATGTTCCCCTTCCCGGCTGGTGTGCTCGGATTCCCGATCTATCAGTTGAACAGCCTGCTGGCTGAGCGCCGCCAGATCCCTGTCTGGCCGTCCGCTCTGTTCTTACCGGGTGTTGTCCTTGTCGGCGCAAGCGGTGTATTTGGCCTGCCTTCGTTTCTTTCCATCCTGGCGGTCGTCGCGGGGATCGCCGGTGTGTTCATTGCACTGGCGTACTTCATCGCTGTAGTCGTGTACCGGCTCACGCGCGATCACCGGCCAGAAGCGCTGCCATGGTGGTTGATGGCTCCCGGAGCGATCCTCCCGGTTCCCATAGGCATGATAGCCGTAGGGCTCCAGAACCAGCGCACGCGCGTCAATTGGAGTATGGGCATCTGGACTCCGCTGATGATTAGCAGCGTCTTCCTGGTCATGCTGGGGCTACAGAGCGACACCGCATTCCCGTTCGCGCTCGGCGTTACGCTGATCACGGTGGGCGCTACCGTCTGCGCGACGTACTTCGGTGCGCCGGCCCGCCCTGCCTACACTGCGATGTCGCTGTTCCTGCTCCTTTTCTGGGGCTTCACTGCCGGGAACCGTCTGGAGTGGATCTTCGGCACGCTGGACGGCGACATCGAGATGTTCTTCCTGAGCGGCGTAGCGATGGTGATGGCCTCGACGTTCTTCATCATCTACAACCTGGACATTCTGCTGGCGTTCCTGTCGCGGGTCGGGGGTGCTTTCGGGTCGATCTTGCCGTCGCTGCGGACCGCTGTTGCATACCCGATGGCGAACCGTTTCCGTACTGGCATGACGCTGGCGATGATCTCGCTCGTCGTCTTCTCGCTGACGATGATGTCGGTGATGAACCTGAACTACGACAAGCTCTTCCTTCAGGACGAATCGCGGGGTGGCTGGGACGTTCAGGTCGTCGAGAACCCGAACAACCCGCTGCCGGGAGTCAAGCAAGCGCTCCAGCAGGGCGACAGCCCCGTCGCAGACCAGATCGCGGCGGAAGGGGCCATAGAGATCGCAGGCTTTGACACAACTGAGGTTCGCCAGGGTGCCGGGACCTTCGACGAATATCCGGTCCGCGGCCTTACAAACAGCTTTATCGAGAGTGGTAGCGTGCCGATCGACAAGGTCGCCAACGGCTATGCGGACGCCGATGCCGTCTGGGAGGCGCTTCTGACCGAGCCTGACGCGGCGATCATCGACGGGTTCGCTATCCAGGGCGGGTTCAACCCGAACGAGTTCTCGATCAGCGGCATCGACACGCGGGAAGATACGTTCGATCAGCAATTCATCACCGTCCGTGATTCGGGCTCGGGCGTTTCGCGGAGCCTCCGCGTGATTGGCGTTATCACGCTCGGTGCAAGCGCCAACTTCACGGGGATCTTCACAGGATCGGAGACGTTCCAGCTCATCTTCGGCCCGCCCGAGTTATCGATCCACTTCGTTGCGCTCACCAACCCCGACGACTCACGGGACGTGGCGCGCGATATCGAGGCGGCGCTCGTGACGACGGGCGCGCAGGCGGAATCGCTCCAGGAGATCGCGGAAGAGAACAACGCCCTGTCGCGTAACTTCCTCTACCTGATGCAGGCGTTCATGGGATTGGGCCTGTTCGTGGGTATCGCCGCCGTGGGCGTCATCGCCTTCCGCTCGGTGGTGGAGCGCAGGCAGCAGATCGGCATGCTCCGGGCTATAGGCTACACACGCGGCACGGTGGCCTTGAGCTTCATCCTGGAATCCACGTTCGTAGCGGCGCTGGGCGTCCTCTCCGGGGTTGGGCTGGCTATCTGGCTTTCCTACTTCCTCATAACCTCAGACGAGTTTCCCGCCTCGGAGTCAGCGTACGCCATACCCTGGCTTCAGATAGCGCTCATCTCCGCCTTCGCC
>JADFTG010000057.1 GCA_022560365.1 Chloroflexota bacterium
AGACGAACGACATCCTGGCCCGCCTCTGGTGGGGTGAGCTATTCGATCCCCAGTGGACCGACTACACGATCGGCGTCCTGCGCAACACGTTCTCCTACATCGACTACATCCTGCCCAAGTACCTGCCCTCGAACGCCACCGTCGGCCACAAGATCGGCTACCACTGGGACTACGACGGCTGGGTTAACAACGACGTCGGCCTCGTCTCCTTCACCGGCGACGACGGCCAGCAGAAGGCCTACGCGATCTCCTACTTCTCGCAGTACGCGCCAACCGAGTACCACGGCTACTCCTTCGGCGCCCGGCTCTCGCTCATCGTCTGGAACTTCATGGCGCCGCGCTACGGTCTCGCGCCGCAGGCCGCGCCGCCGCCCGTCCAGCCCGGCCCTCCGCCGATCACTCCCGCGCCGACGGTCCCGCCCCCGGACACACCTTCGCCGACGGTATCACCCACGCCGTCAGCCACGCCGTTCTTCTCGACGATAGTACCAACGCCAACCCCGACGGGGGCCACCGAAACGCCGACGCTAACTCCGGCTCCGACCGCGACGCCATCGCCGACGGATTCATCTACGCCAGTGCCGACGCCGACGCCGACGCCCAGCGCTTCGCCTTAGTCCGTCGCCCAGCCCTTGGCGCGCTCGACGGCCCGTTTCCAACCGCCGTATATCTCTTTGCGCCGCTCCTTGCGCAGTTGTTCGTGATGTCGCAGGAGTACGTGCTTCACTACGGCCTGTGGCTTGCCGTGATTATCCAGCGTTGGTGGTGGTAACAGGATCGTCCCCGTCATCGCCAGCCGGCGTCCACGGTGCGCAGCTCGCGCTGCTCACGTAGCTCTTAGCCTCCAGCTCCGCGACGATCGCCGTGCAGAACCCCGCGTCGGCCGTCTCAACGATTGCTGACCCCTGAGGAGGGAAACGCTCCAGGACCATTAGGTCGACGTCCGCATCGTACGCGCGCAGGAGGTCCCGTACCTCGGTGATGTCGGCGTTGGTGACGGTCTCGTTGAAGTCGATGATGACTCCATATCGATCGCCCGCGTCGGCATCGCTGCCGTCGGCGCCACCGAGGCTGAAGCCGACGAACGTGCCAACCATCGCCAGAGCGATTATCGCGATGATGGTGCCCCCTCTGGCTAGGTTACTCATTTCGATCCTCCTTGGTCCTACCGATCTGATTCATTCCATAAGCTAGACGGACTGAACTGCTCGGAAGTTCCCCCGAGATCATGTCGACTTCGAGGCACCCGCCTCCGGTGAGGTATTCCCCGCCCCCGCGGACTTCCCGTCACCGGGCGGAGCGCTGCATCAGGATTCTGCCCACTGGCCGGTGGTGCTGGGGCCGGGGTTGATAGGCTTCGTTGGGGGAGCGTGGTTGCCGCGGTGCCGTCGCCGACGCCCAGAGCTTCGCCTTAGTCCGTCGCCCAGCCCTTCGCGCGCTCAACGGCCCGCTGCCAACCGCTGTACATCTCCTCGCGGCGCTCCTCTGACATCGCTGGCAAGAAGCGGCGCTCTTCCCGCCAGTTGTTCGTGACGTCCTCGCGGTCCTTCCAGAAGCCGGTCGCCAGGCCCGCCAGGTAGGCAGCGCCCAGCGCCGTCGTCTCCAGGCAGGCCGGCCGCACCACCTCGCGGCCCAGGATGTCCGCCTGCATCTGCATCAGCACGTCGTTCGCCGCCGCGCCGCCGTCGACGCGAAGCTCCGTTAGCTTCGTTCCGGAGTCGCGCTCCATCGCCTCGGCCACGTCGCGCACCTGGTAGGCGATCGACTCCAGCGTGGCGCGCGTGATGTGCGCCCGGTTAGCGCCCCGCGTTAGCCCCAGGATCGCGCCGCGCGCGTGCGGGTCCCAGTGAGGCGCGCCGAGGCCGACGAACGCCGGCACGACGTAGACGCCGTTCGAGTCCGGCACGCTTGTGGCCAGTTCCGCGCTGTCGGCGGCGTTGGCGAAGAAGCCCAGCTCGTCGCGCAGCCACTGCACCGCCGCGCCGGCGATGAAGATCGATCCCTCGAGCGCGTACGTCAGGACGTCACGTCCTGCGGATCTGTTGGAGCCCTTCTCCGGTAGACCCCAGGCGATCGTCGTGATCAGCGACTGCGAGCGCGGCGGCGCGTCACCTGCGTTCATCAGCAGGAACGCGCCCGTGCCGTACGTGTTCTTCGCCATGCCCGGCCGAAAGCACGCCTGCCCGAAGAGCGCGGCGTGCTGGTCGCCGGCGACGCCCGCGATCGGGATCGAGCCGCCGAAGAGCGTCGTCTCGCCGAAGGCGCCCGATGACGCCTGCACCGCCGGCAGAAGAGAGGCCGGTACGTCGAGCGCGGACAACAGCTCGTCGTCCCAGCGCTTCTCGAAGACGTTGTAGAGCAGCGTGCGCGAGGCGTTCGTGTAGTCTGTGGCGTGGACGCCGCAAAGCCGGTACATGAGCCACGAATCGACTGTGCCGAACATCAGCTCGCCGGCCTCCGCGCGTCTGCGGACGCCCTCCACGTTGTCGAGCAGCCACTTTACCTTCGTGCCGGAGAAGTACGGGTCGAGCAGGAGGCCCGTGCGCTCGCGGAACTTCTCCTCGAGCCCGCGCTCCCGCAGCTCGTCGCAGAGTCCGGCCGTGCGGCGGTCCTGCCAGACGATGGCGTTGTGCACCGGCATGCCGTCGCGGTCCCAGATCACCGTCGTCTCACGCTGGTTGGTGATACCGATGGCGGCAACGTCGGCGGCGGTTGCGCCGGCTTGATCGAGCGCTGCGCGCGCCGTCTCGAGCTGTGTGCGCCAGATCTCCTCCGGGTCGTGCTCTACCCATCCCGGTTGCGGGTAGATCTGCTCGAACGGTTGCTGAGAAACGGCGCGCATCTCGCCGGCGTGGTCGAAGACGATCGCGCGTGAGGACGACGTTCCCTGATCGAGCGCGAGAACGAAGTCGGGCATAGCGCGCAAAGGGTAGCACCGCCGCGCGCGGGGTGTCGAGGGCAGCGCCCCGGCCGCAGCGTTGACGCACCCTGCAGCGGGTGACAGACTTTGGAGCGCCATGAGCAAGCCGAAGTTCTGGGGCGTCGTCTCGCCCCTGCCCGCGCCCGTCGTCACGATGCAGGCGAAGATGGCCGAGGATGCCGGCCTCGAGGGCGTGTTCGCGCCGCAGGTCTACGGCCCGCCCTTCATTCCGCTTGCCGCGGCGGCCGCTGTCACTCAGCGAGTGCGCCTGGCGTCGGGCATCGCCATCGCCTTCGTGCGCAGCCCCTTCGAGACGGCGATGGCGGCGATGGACATGGACCGTCTCAGCAACGGGCGCTTCACCCTCGGCCTCGGCACGAGCGTGAAGGCGTGGAGCGAAGGCTTCTTCGGCGCGGAGTACGGCAAGCCGCTCGCTCACATGCGCGAAATCGTCGACATCGTTCGCCTCGTCAACGCGAAGGCGCACACGGGCGAGCTGACGACCTACGAAGGCAAGTACCACCGCCACGACTGGAGCCAGCTGCAGCCGACCCCAGCGCCCGTTCGCACGGACATCCCGGTCTGGATCGCGGCGTTGCGCGGGCCGCTCATCAGCCTCGCCGCCGAGATCGCCGACGGTGTCCTCGGCCACCCGATCTGGTCGGTCGACTGGTGCGTCGCGCGGATGCCGGACTATCTCAAGCGAGGCCTGGACCGCGGCGGCAAGCAGCGAAGCGACATCGAGTTCAACGTCTGGCTCTGGGTGGCGGTCAACGAAGACCGCGCGCAGGCGATCGAGGACGCGCGCGCCACCGTCGCCTTCTACGCCGGCGTGGAGCAGTACGAGGAGTTCTTTGCCGCCCACGGCTTCGAGAAGGAAGCGAAGCTGCTGCAGGAGGGTGTCAAACGGGGCGACTACATCAGCGCGGCGAAGCATGTCACGGACGAGATGGCCCAAACGTTCGTCATCTGCGGCTCGCCCGACGAGGTGCGCAAGCGCATCGCGCCGGTGTACGAAGTCGCCGACTCGCTCACTCTCGTCCCGCCGGCGTACAACCTTGCGCCCGATAAGCTGCTGGCCTACAGCACGGCGATCGCCAACACTTTCTACAGCTAGTTGGCGCGCGGGCGCGTGTACCATGGAATCCTATGGCGCTAAGATTTCTCGAGCGCGAGTTGCGGAAGCTTCTTGCCGCCAACGACCGGCCAGACCTCCTCGAAGCCGGCCGCATCGCGCTGACGGATGACGGTAGTACGATCTACGTCCACCTTCTGCCGCAGCCGGACTGGCCGCACCGGGCACAGGGCCGGGCGTTCGTCCTCGCCTGGGAAGACTACGCTCCGCCCGGTTCGGACGTGATGTACTGCTACCGCTGGCTCATCGGCGAAGCGCGCACCAGCCTGCGCGAGAACGTCGGCGACGTCATCCGCTGGCTGGAGGGCCGGTAGCGTGGCGACGGTCAAGGACCTGAAGTCGCTCGCGTCTGGTGAGGAGGCGACGTTTCGCGCGCGCGTTCTGCGCCTGTGGGAAGTCGGTGGCCTGCGCATGGCGCTCGTCGGCGATGAGTCCGGGCTGACGCGAATCGAGCTCGGCGCAGCCGGGGTTGAAGAGGGCCGCTCGTACGAGTTCCAGCGCGCGGCCGTACGTCAGTACGATGGCGGCTGGACGAGCGTCTCGATCGCGGGCGGCGGCGAGGTGCTGGCGATCGATGAGGACGTTCCGGTGCCGCAGGATGAGGCCTACATCGAGCGCACGTTCAAGATCCTGTCGGGCGTCCAGCGCAAGAAGGGCCGCCGCGAAGGCCGCCTGCCGCCCTGGGAACACCCGGCGAAAGGAGCGTAATGCCAAAGGGACTATTCAACATGGATCCGATTCCGACTGAAGAGGACGCTGGTGCGTTCATCACGTATCGGAACTATCTAGATGCATTTTCTCAAGTCATCGATGACGCGCTCGGCACAGACCTGTCAGGATTGCCGAAGGTTATGGGCGCATCACAGTTCCACGACTTGAAGCGGGCAGTCAAAGTCGACTCGCTGGTGACCCACCTGCGAAGTGCGTGGTCGACAGAGTTGCTCATGACCTCGTTCCGGGCTCTTGACCTCGGAGACGTCGTTCGATACGCAAATGTCTGGGTGCCCGTGCAGTCCTACTACGCCGTTTTCGCGGCGATCTTAGCTTTGCAGGTTGCAAGCGGATCGGAGGCAACATCGCACACCGCCGTGCTCAATTCGATCGGAAACGAGATGCGTTCTAGAAAATGGCTGCCGCCTCCTTGGACCGCGGTCTGTCTTGGATGTCCGCAAGTCGAAGACTACGTGTTCGAGGGAGTGTCGAGCGCCGCAGATCGTACTATCAGCAATCTCAAAGCGCCATTTGACATGGAGTCGTCTTGGTCGTTAGTGGCGAAATGCTTGGGAACGACTAGGGAGCACATCGTCGACGACGCCATCAAGGAGTGGAAGAAGAATAACAAGAACAAGAAGGGCAAGCCACGTAAGTTGCTCTACGCGCATGAAAAGGCTGTCATCGCCAAGAAGGAAGCGCCGACAACGCTGTTCGACTTCCTGTATCGAATGAGAATCAGAAGTAATTACCGGGATACCGATGCCTTTGCGCTGGGCGCTAGTAGCCCAGCGCAGGCCGGACAGTTTTACGATCTCGTCAGCAAGGTTACGTCCGCGACTCTTCGATTCGTTGAGACGTTAGTTGTCGGTAGGATAGGCGTGAAAGAGTTCGAAAGTGTGTTGCTGTCGTACCGCAACCAATACCCGCGTGCGCGCCTGCGAGTCGTCGAGTACTGGCGGGACGTTGCGGGGTTGACGAAGTTGCCGGCGGCCACGCCGCAATAATCTAGGACGAGGGCAGCACGTGATCAAGGTACGCAAGGCGGACGAGATCTTCGCGAAGGACGGCGGCTGGTTCCACGCGAAATGGCACTTCTCCTTCGACGACTACCACGACCCTCAGAACATGGGCTTCGGCACGATGCGCGTCTTCAACGACGACACCCTCGTCCCCGGCGCCGTCTGGCCCATGCACCCTCACCGCGACATCGAGGCGCTGACTTACGTCCCGGAGGGCACGTTCCGCCACGAGGACAGCCTCGGCAACCTATACACGATGCCGGCCGGCTCCGTGCAGCGCATGACGCTTGGCAAGGGCGCCTACCACTCGGAGCAGAACGGCTCGGAAACAGAGCCCCTGCGCTTCATCCAGGTCTGGGTCATCCCGCGCGAAACCGGCCTCGATCCGGGCGTCGAGTCGCGGGAAACGACGGCGGAGGAGCGGACGAACCGCCTGCTGCGCGTCATCGGGCCGGACCGCGATGGCGGCAGCCTCCTCGTCCACCAGGACGCGGCGATGTACGTCTCACGGCTGGAGGCCGGGCAGAGCGTCGGCCACGCGTTCGCGCCGGACTTCGGCGGCTACCTTCTTGTCCTTGACGGCGCGGTGACCATCGACGGCGATGCGCTCGCCGATGGAGACGCTGCGATGATCTGGGACGAGGACAGCATCACCATCGAAGCCGGCGAAACGTCGGAGCTCGTGATGATGGAGGTGCAGGTCAAGGCCCGCACCGAGTAGACGCGACTACGGGGATCGTGGGTGGTCTGCGGGCGTTTCTTCGCGAATGTTGGCCTTGATGTGCGCGACGAGCTCCGGCGTCACCTCCGTGAAGCCGTGCGAGATCGCGTGCTCCTTGGCGTTCTCCATGAGCTCTTCTTCAGTCTCACCGCGTACAACGTGGAAACAGCCGCTCTGCGGGTTCACCTTGTTGCAGTCGATGATCTTGGCCATGACAACTCCTTCCGATCTTTCTCCTCTTCGAGCGTAGGTTCCGTCCAGAGCCTCGTCAAGATGGGTGGTTGACACGCTGCCCGCCGTTCCTAGAATGAATCTCGCACACCGGAGTTCCAATTGCTCGCTCAACACACCGCCCCGCCGCCAACCCTCGACGAAGCGTACAAGCATTGCCGTCGCATCGCTCTCGGGCGTTACGAGAACTTCCCCGTCGTCTCGTGGCTGCTGCCGCGGGCGCTCCGGCCTCACGTCTACGCCGTATACGCTTACTGCCGCGGTGTCGACGACCTGGGCGACGAGGCGGAGGGCGACCGCCTGGCGTTGCTGGACGACTGGG
>JADFTG010000058.1 GCA_022560365.1 Chloroflexota bacterium
GTTACGCGACACCTGGTTAGACGACGGAATATAGAAGACATCCGAACCTGGGCCGCCGGCATAGTCCAGGATGAAGCCGTATGAGCTGACGCCGAACGCGCTATGGAAGGGATGGCGGACGGCCTGCCCAACTCCCGCGACGCAGATCACCTCGGTATCGTCGAAGATGGCATCGCCCAAGGGCGCCTCCTGGAGGACCAGGGCCCCGCCGTCCCCGACGTAGGCGATCGTTGTCGCCTCGTTCTCCTCGAAGATAAAGGCGACGCCGCTTTCCATGTACGCACTTTCCAACTGGGTCGCTTTTGGGCCTCGCTCGTGGACGATGACGACGCGGTAGTAGTCCCAGAACGTCTTACCGTTGGAAGTCACCGTCCCCTTCACGCGGATCACGACACGCTCTACCGGTGGATCGCGATCGTCCTTCACGGTATATATCTTGATTGTGCGGCTAGCCCCCACCACGATCTTCTTGATGCCCGCCCCGGTAGCAAGGTCGTCTGGGGGGATCACAGCACCATCGCTGCCGAATACCGTCAGCGAGCTCTTGTCGTACTTGGCGAATTTGTTGTTCTTTTGACACTCCTCCCTCGCTGAGCCCGTTAGCCCCTTACAGTTTGCGTCTCTGGCGTCGGTCCCCAGGACTGGGATCTGGCCGTGTTTCACGAAGATGAACTTCGGATCGGCACTGGCGAACGACCTGACCCCTCACGAGGCCCACGGCAGCGCGCCCGGGGCCACCTGTGAAGCCGTGAAAGTCCCCCTGTTCGGCGGCATCAGCTGTATGGTCGACGTAGAACGCGCAGAAGCGGCCGCCGAGGTAATCTTTGCGTTCTTTTTTGAAGCCCTCAACGTAAACACCCCCAACGAAAACATCGATGATGAACGGTCCTTCAAGGCGGTCCGGCGCATCCCTGGTCGTGTCGATCGTGACCTCGATCTTGAACCGGGCTCGGCCGACTGTGTCGGGGGTGGAGTCCTTGATTACCTGTCCGTTCTCATCGAGCTTTTGCAGGTCGTAGGTTACCCGCGGCATCGTGACGCCGGTCGCCCGCTCCCCGTCCTCCGTCCGAGGTTGTTGCACGTCCACTTCGCCGGTCCTGATCCTGATGACGGACGGGGGCCCAAAGCTGGCGGTCGTCTGCTCGAAGTAGAAAGTCAGTTTATTAGAGCCGTGCGGGACGACGGCTCCCCGGCAAAGAAAGCCAAAGCCGGCCCCGATCGCCCCGCCCAGTGGTTGCGCCAGGCCAGACGTCTGGGCGGAATCAGCCGGCTGGAAGACCTGGCCGCCGCTGATCAGGTAGTCCTCAGTCTCGCCGGGCAGCAGGTTGTCGGTCGCCGGATCGTACGCCAGATCCGTGAGCATGACACGCATCCAGAACTGGTCCACCTGGTCGCCGCCGGGGAAGTCCACCGAGAGTATCGTGAAGTCCGGCTCGCCGCTGACGTCGAGCGCAAAGTTCTGGAGCGCCCATTCGTCGGTGCAGCCGTCAGCGTCATCCCAGTCGCCGTCCTTGTTCCAGTCAGCGAAGATGTTGACGGTCAGCGGCGTGTCGCGCTCCGCGTCGGACAGGCCACCGAGGCTGATCGCAACAAGCGCCGAGCTCGTTGCGCACTCGTTCATCTCAAGCCACAGCAGGCCGTCGTCCGCGCTGTCGTCCTCGCGCGGCGCCTCCTCAGCCGTCTCGAACTCTCCGAGGCGAAAGGCAAACGGCGTCTCGTGCGACGGGCCCGCCGCCGCAGACGTGGGGAAGCTCCCGGTCGACGCGCCACTCGTGTAGAGAGTCGGATCGCCCTCGGGGGCATCGCCGTAGTCGCGCCAGTCGTCGCCGGCGTCGGAGATGGTGGCGAGAAGCGTCAGTTCGACGGCAGCGCCGACTGCCGGGCAAGCGCCCGTCCCAGCGCCAATGCCGGCCAGTTCAGCGAGCAGCTCAAGGGCGTCACGCGCGTTGGCCACTGTGTCGCAGTTGATGTCGCCGAAGACGCGTTCGACGCCGTCCACCTCGACCGGCGAACCCACGACCGGACAGAGGTCGGCCGGGTCGCCAGACAAGCCGCCTGCCTCAAGCAACACCTGCAACGGGTCAGCAGGCGTGATGTCGCCGCTGCAGTCCAGGTCCGCCCACGTCACGCTCGTCGTCGCGAACGAGGTCGGCGGGCTCGCGGGATTGCCCCCGCCGCTAATCGATACGACTGCGACGAAGACGGAAGTGACGAGCGCAAGGACTAGAGTACGGGCGATCATGGGCATCCTCCCTTTGCCGGGGCGAAGTTGCCTCATTCTAGACATGAGTCGACAAGATGGCAACGGAGTGCCTCTTGACGGGCGGGCCGTTCGCACCGACGCTTGGCGCATGACGAGGCGCGCACTCGACCCGCTGGACTCGCTGCGGCTGCTGAACGGCGGGCCGGTGGTGCTGGTAACAACCCGCTGGCGCGACCAGACGGACGCCATGCCGGCGATCTGGACGACGCCCTTGTCGCGCAATCCGCCGCTCGTCGGCGTCGTCGTCAACCCGTCGCGCCACACGCACGACATGGTGCGCTTTTCCGAGGAGTTCGCGCTGAACTTCCCGGCGGGCGACCTGACCGATCACACGCAATACTTCGGAACGGTATCCGGCGCTCACGTGAACAAGATTGAGCTAGGAAAGCTGGCGACGTTCCGCGCGTCAAAGGTGGAGGCGCCGCTGATCGAGAACTGCGTCGCCTGGGTGGAGTGCTCGCTGGAAGACGCGCTGCGCATCGGCGACCACACGCTCTTCGTCGGCCGCGTGCTCGTCGTCCAGGCGGACAAGGAGGCGTTCGACGAAACGTGGCTGCTGAAAGACCCGGAGTACCGACCTCTGCACTACCTTGGCGTCGACCGTTACTCCACGCTGGGAGACGTCCTCACGGCCAAGCTGCGTACCACCGACGAGGGAACGATTGACCTGGGCGAGACGAAAGAAGAGCGTGAGCAGCGCGAGGAGGCCGAGGCGCTGGAGCGTGAACGGCGCGAGCGCGAAGGCGAAGATGAAGATGAACGGGAGCAAGAAGAGAGCTGAGGTGGCGCCTGACGCGCTCAACCTTGACGCGCACGTCACGGTTTCTCATAATCGCAGTGGCCCATGGCCGAGCCGGCCTGAACCGAGAGGAGACACCAAATGGACTTTCGCCTGACGCCTGAAGAGGAGACCTTTCGCCAGGAAGTCCACGACTTCCTCGGAAAAGAGTGCCCGGAGTCGCTGCTGAACGGCGGCAACTTCTTCTCGAACGCCGGCGATTACATAGCATGGCGCAAGAAGCTCGCCGGCAAGGGCTGGATCGCACCGGCCTGGCCGAAGGAGTACGGCGGCGCCGCCATGACGGTCATGCAGCAGTTCGTCTACAACATGGAAACGGCGCGCATGCGGGCGCCCTCCACAATCTACATCGGTGGCCTGGGCGTCGCGGTGCTGGGCCCAACGATCCTCGTCTACGGCAACGACGAGCAGAAGCAGGAGTACATCCCCGGCATCCTCTCCGGCGAGGAGATGTGGTGCCAGGGCTTTTCCGAACCGGAATCCGGTTCCGACCTCGCCTCGCTGCAGACTAAGGCCGTCCGCGACGGCGACGACTACGTGATCAACGGCCAGAAGATCTGGACCACGGTCGCGCACATGTCGAAGTACATGCTCATGCTCGCCCGCACCGACCCCGACGCTCCGAAGCACAAGGGCATCTCCTACTTCATCGTCCCGATGAACGCCCCTGGCGTCACCATTCGGCCGCTGATCAACATGACCGGCGGGCACGAGTTCAACGAGGTCTTCTTCGAGGACGTCCGCATCCCCGCCAAGAACCTCCTGGGCGAAGAGAACCGCGGCTGGTACATGGCCGTGACGACGCTGGACATCGAGCGCTCGAACATCGGCTCGGCGGTGGGCCAGAACCAGTCCGTCGAGGACCTGATCACGTTCGCCAAGGAGCACAGGGATAACGGCCAGAGCGCGCTTTCGACGAACCCCAGCATCCGCACGGAGCTGGCCGAGCGCCTGATCGAGAGTGAGTGCTCGATGATGCTCTCCTACCGGCTGATCACGATGCAGAACCGCGGCCTGATCCCGAACTACGAGGCGAGCGCGACGAAGCTCTACTCGATGGAGCTGAACCAGCGCATCGCCAACACTGGCATCAAGCTCCTGGGCTTGTACGGCCAGCTGAGCGGCGGCAGCAAGTGGGCGCCGCTGAAGGGCCGCCTGCAGCACCAGTATCTGCGCTCGGTCGCGAACACGATCGAGGGGGGCACGAGCGAGATCCAGCGCAACATCGTCGCCACGCGCGGCCTCGACCTGCCGCGGGAGTAGGCCAGCATAGGTCACCGGTCAAGCGTCCGTCGACATCCTAGCCGGGCGGGTGTAGCCTGAGCGCGATGACCCAGAGCCCCAACACCGATGAACGAGTGGCCGAGGGGCGCGCTGCCTTCGCGAGACATGACTGGCAAGCCGCCGTTGACGGTCTTACGCAGGCAGACGCTGAGCAAGGCTTGTCTGCACCGGACCTGATCGATCTCGCTGAGTCAAACTGGTGGATTGGCCGTGTCGATGAAGCTCTCGCCGTATACGAGCGAGCCTACTCCGCGGCGCTGAACGTTGGGGACGACGTGCTGGCGGCGCGAGCGGCCATATGGTTGGCATTTTCCTATCCTGAGAAGAGTTCTGTTTCCAATGGCTGGTTAGCGAAAGCGCGACGGCTGCTTAAGGACAAAGCGCAGTGCGTAGAGCATGGCATGATCTCGCAAGTCGACACAAATATCGCCGTCGCCAAGGGCGACCTCGAAGTCGCCTTGGAGCACGCGGGACGCACGTACAGCATTGGCGAAGCCGTGGGCAGTGCCGACCTGCTAGCATTCGGTCTTTTCGATCAGGGGAACGTTCTGATCGCAATGGGTAAGGTCGAAGAAGGGTTTCCGCTGCTGGATGAGGCGATGGTCGCCGCGGTGAGCGGAGATCTCCACCCCCGGGTCATGGGCACCATCTATTGCGCCATGATCACCACCTGCACGCGCATGGCTGACTACAAGCGCGCCAGTGAGTGGACGGATGCTGCCGACCGCTGGTGCGGCCGAAACTCGATAACTGTCTTTCCGGGTCTGTGCCGCGTATATCGAGCCGCGATCATGCGCCTTCGCGGCGTCTGGGATCAAGCCGAAGAGGAAGCCCGGCTCGCGCAGGAGACGGTTGGAAACGTCAGCACCTCCGCGTTAGGTGAAGCGTTCTACGAGATCGGTGAAATTCGCTTGCGTGTAGGAGACTTGGAGGCTGCTGAGGAGGCGTTTCGCCAGGCGCACCAGTCCGGCCGCGACCCTAATCCCGGGTTGGCCTATCTGTGCTTCCGGCAAGGCGACATTCAAGGCGCGCGCAGCATGATCGACCGCGCGGTCGCCAACGCCGACTGGGACCAGCTCGCGCTCGGTCGCCTCCTTCCCACACAAATCGAGATTCACGTCGCCGCAGGTGATCACTCTGGCGCGCACGAAGCCTCGCAGGCGCTTGAGAAAGTCGCGGAGACGTATGGCACCGCTGCACTCAAGGCGGAGGCCGCCAGCAGTTCAGGTCTCGTCGCCATCGCCGAAGACGACGTGGAGTCCGCCATCGCCCTGTTGCGGTCCGGCATCCGTTTCTGGCAAGAGGTCGACGCCCCATACGAAGGTGCTATGGCGAGAGTCAACCTGGGTCGCGCCTACCTGGCCAGCGGTGACCGAACAACGGCTGCCCTTGAACTGGAGTCGGCACGCGCCACCTTTGAGCAACTCGGCGCCAGCCCAGATTTGCTCCGAGCCCAACGCCTCATCGAAGAGTCGGTTCCCGCCGGAGCTGCGATCAAGACCACGCGCCAGGAAAGAACGTTCATGTTCACCGACATCTGCCGCTCCACTGACCTCATGGAGGCGATGGGCGACGAAGCCTGGGAGGTCCTCCTGCAGTGGCACGACAAGAGACTCCGCTCACTATTCGTGCAGCACTCCGGGGAGGAGATCAAGCACAGCGGTGACGGCTTTTTCATCGCCTTTCCTGCTCCCTCCGACGCGGCCGAATGCGCCGTCGCCGTCCAGCGAGCTTTGGACGAGCATCGCCGCACCGCCGGCTTTGCACCGCAGGTGAGAATCGGCTTCCACCAGGGCAAAGCCAGGCGCCGCGGTAGCGACTATTTCGGCAGAGGTGTCAACATCGCCGCCCGCATAGGCGCCCAGGGCGAAGCCGGCGAGATCCTGGCCAGCAGCCAGACTCTTGCGGCTTGCGGCGACGGGTACGACACGTCCGAGCCTCGAGCTGTTCGCCTCAAGGGCATCTCGGAACCTGTCGAAATCGTCTCGGTGGACTGGCGCCAGCGAGACCCTGCATGATCTGACGGACGACGCCGCGCTGGCGGAACCTTGACGTGCGCCCTTCGGCTGCCCGCCGGTGGCGGGCGCTCAGGACAGGCCCTTCGGCTGCCCGCCTGTGGCGGGCGCTCAGGACAGGCGTTAGTAATGATCGCGAGACCCTTCGAGAACCTCAGGGTGAGCGGCTTCGAGCTACGCTCGCTGCCTGGATTGGCAACTCGGAGGCGTGGCTCGTTGACGCGTTCAGTCCTGGTTCACCGAGGCGGACCGCTGGCTACGAGACGACGATCGTGACCTGGGAGCCGAGGAGCGGGCAGTCGTCCGCCTGCGTTACGCTTAGCCCCGCGTCGAAGCGCAGGAGTTTCAGCGAATCGACCGGCGTCATACCGTCCTGGCAGTCGACGTCGCCCCAGATGTGCGGCGAGGCGTTCAGAACTTCGATGTCCTGGCCCATGTCCGGGCAATCGCCTGTATTCGTCGGCAGGCCGGCGTCGCCGCGCAGCACGAACAGCGAGTCCACCGGGCCCACCAGTTGCGAGCAGTTGTGGTCGCCCCAGACCACGCTCTCACCCGCTGGTGGCGTCGGCGTCGGACTCGGGCTCGGTGTCGGCGGCGGCGGCGCGCCGCAATAGGGATCGCCGCAGTGCAGCACCTTCAGGTCGCCGTTGGTGGCGTCGTAGTAGCTGACGACCGGGCTGCCGTC
>JADFTG010000059.1 GCA_022560365.1 Chloroflexota bacterium
ATATCCCAGGTGGCCGGAATCCCGATCACAGCCTATTCCGACCCATCAATTCGGGGAACGCGAAATGTGGTGCAGCGTAGGTGATAGCCGTGGCGGCAGGGCGAGAGGCCCGCGAATCAGCGGGAAGGCAGCGTCACGGTAGCGGCGCCGGGGGTGGTTTTTTCCCCTTTGGGATTCTCCAGCCAAATCTGACAATCCACCAGGTTTTGCCCTTGTTCCTGATATTTACGGATGACGGTGCCCTTGCCGGTGATGGTCTGGCCGGGGACATCCATTCCCCGGTACTGGCATGAGAGTTTCTTGAGCACGCCTTCGGGTCCCATCCACTGGGTCATCAACTGGCCCAAAAAGGCGTTTTTCAATGCTCCGTGCAGTATGACCCCATCCAGTTCGTTGCCTGCGGCAAAGTCCTTGTCGTAGTGGATCTGGTAGTAGTCGCCTGAGCCGGCTGCCCACAGCACGAGGCGCTGTGAGTCGCAGTTCTGCACCAGCTTCGGGATCTCCTGCCCCTCGCTGACGTCTTCGAAGTAAACCTGTGCCATGACGCCTCCTAGTACCGGATCGCCGTGCCGCGCTGAATCGCCACCGTCTCGCCCTTCTCGTTGCGGAAGGCCGTTTCCGTGTTCACGATCAGCATCGAGCCTATCTTGCCCTCTCGTTCCGTCAGGTCTGTCAGCTTCGTCGTCGCCGTCAGCCTGTCGCCGGCGCAAACCTCTGCCATGTACTCGATGTCCGTGCCGCCGTTGAGAACGCGCTTGTACGCGATGTCGAGCCGGAACGCGTCCGGCACGCGCGCCGGCTGTCCCGGCACCACCACTGGGTGGCCAAGGAAGCCGTACGGCGCGACGATCGCGCGGTGCCCCTTCGCCTTCGCCGCGGCATCGTCGAAGTAGATCGGGTCGGTGTAGCCGACCGCGCGGGCGAACTGCCGGCAGCCGGTGTTGTCTACTTCGTGCGCCACAGGCTCAGACTCGACGCCGATGCGCGCTCGCATCTCGTCCGTGATCACGGACCTGCCGGCGGCGGATTGTTGGGTCACGGGGCACCTCCTGCACCAGGGCCGAACCCTGACGTGCGCGTCAGAATATAGCGCGGGGCCCGAAGGGTGTCAACGAGCCTCAACCGCTCATCCTGGGCTCTCGAGATCGTCTACTCTCTGCCCAGAAGCGTGCCGCTGGACGGCTCCTCCAGCGACATACGCTCTGTGCCCGCGGCGTACGCCAGACCCAGAGCGTAGAGCAGCAGGAACGTCGACCGCGTGACGAGCGCTACACCGCCGAGGCCCAGCAGGCCCGCCGCCGTCGCCGGCTTCTTCGCCACCGGCGCCAGCGGCCCGTCGTAGGCCAGCGTCGTGTCCGGTCGCCGCAGCGCCATGAAGCCGAGCGCTACGCCAGCGCCGGCCAGCGCGACGCCCAGCACGCGCCCCGCCTTCGGCAGCTTTGGCATGTCCGAGCGCTTCTCGAACGACACTACCGCCGACGGCAGCGTGATCAGCCACAGCCGGGACGAGAGATGCTTCGGAAGCGCCAGGTGTCCATGTAACCAGTCCATGCGACGCTGATTGTGTGACGTGCGCACAATGCGGTCAAGCGCCACGCAGCGACAGAGGCCGGAAGCGGCCCGACTTCAGCTCGGTAATCAAGTCACCGAGCCCGCTGATCCGCGCCTCGAACTCCGTCGCGCACGTGCCGACGTCGGCGAGCGAATGTGCGTCGCTTCCAGCCGCCTGCGCCAGACTGTAGCGCTCGCAGACCGCGGCCGAAAAGGCGTTCTGCCGCTCCGTCCCCCGCCCGTTCAGCGTCTCGATCGCGTGGACGTGACGGTACGCCTCGTTCTCGCTCGCCCGCTCAAGCGCCTCGCTCCAGTCGCCCTCCCGTGTCAGCTCGAACGGCAGCTGACGGCGGTACGGGTGTGCGGCGATCATCGCGCCGCCGGCCGCCTCCACCATCCCCACCAGCTCGCCCAGCCGGTGCATCCCGTAGACGAACTCCTCCAGCCCGAACACCACGACGTGGCCGCGCTCGGTGTTGACCTCGATGCCTGGGATCACGAGGAAGTCGTGTCGCCGCCCCAGCTCCGCCGCCTTCGCGTGTTCCCAGAAGAAATCGTGCTCCGTCAGGCAAACGCCGTCCAGCCCCGCCTTCTTCGCGGCCTCGACCAGCGCGTCCGGCGTCAGGTCGCTGTCGTGCGACAGCGGGTGTGTGTGCGTGTGCAGGTCGATCAGCACCCGCGTCAGTCCGCGCCCAGGATCAGCGTTCCCGTCGATGACAGCGCGCCGCCGGTGCCGTTCACACAGGCGAGCTTCGCATCCGCCACCTGCCGCTCGCCGCACTCGCCGCGCAGCTGCCGCGTCGCCTCGATCAGAAGGAACATGCCATACATCCCGGGATGGGTATACGAGAGGCCGCCGCCGTTCGTGTTCAGCGGGAAACCACCGCCGGGCGCCGTCCGCTGGCCCGAAACGAACGCGCCGCCCTCGCCCGGCTTGCAGAAGCCCAGCGCCTCCAGCGTCACCAGCGCCGTGTAAGTGAACGAGTCGTAGACCTCGACGACGTCGATCTCCTCGTGCCTTACGCCGGCCATCTCAAACGCGCGCGGGCCGGAAATCGACGCCGGCGTCGTCGTCAGATCGGGCATGTTGGCCAGCGTCCAGTGCGTGTGCGCCTCGCCCGAGCCCAGCACCCAGACCGGCTTCTTCCGGCAGTCCTTCGCCCGCTCCACGCTCGTCAGCACAATGGCGCCGCCGGCGTCGGTCACGAGGCAGCAGTCCAGCAGGTGGAACGGATACGTGATCCAGCGCGACGACAGCACGTCGTCGATCGTCAGCGGGTCGCGCATCAACGCCTTCGGGTTCAGCATCGCCCACTTGCGCGTGGCGACCGCGATCTCGGCCAGCTGTTCGTGCGTCGTTCCATACTGGTGCATATGGCGCATGCAGGCCAGCGCGTACGTGCTCGGCGGGCCGCCGACGTGGTAGGGCATCTCGAACTGGGCGGCGGGGAACCACGGGTCCATCGCCGCCCGCGAGACTTTGCGGAAGCGGTTGGAGTAGCCGGTCTCGCCGTGCGTGATCAGCGCCACGTCGATCAGCCCGGCCGCAATCGCCGCCGCCGCGTGCTCGACGTGCATCACGAACGATGACCCACCGACAGAAGTGCTGTCGGTGTACCTCGGTTGGATGCCCAGGTACTCGGCCACCTGGAGCGTGGCCGCGAAGCCCGCGCCGGCCGTGAACAACCCGTCGACGTCCGCTAGCGAGAGCCCGGCGTCGTCAAGCGCGTTCAGGGCCGCCTCGGAGTGGTGCTGCAGCACGCCTTTGTGCGGCACTATCCCCATCTCGTCAGACTCGTCCGCGCCGACAATAGCGATTCGCTTCAGCCAGCCGGCCTTCTCCTTGTCGGGCGTCATTCGGAGACCGGCCTGAACTTCGGCAGCGTGATCTCGTCTGTTACGTCCTCGAACACCACCTCGACGGGCATCTCGCAGCGGATCGCCTTCAGGTCGGCCTCCGCCTCGACGAGGTTCGAGAAGATGCGTACGCCATCATCGAGGTCGATCAGCGCCGTCACGTACGGCACCTCGTCGGTCCAGCCGGGGTGGAAGGCCCGGTAATGGATCGCGAAAGTGTGCACGCGCCCCTTGCCGCCGGACCGGCGCCACTCGACGTCGCGGCTGCCGCAGTGCGGACAGAAGTCCCGCGGATACCAGTACGACTTCTCGCACGAGCGGCAGTAGGGTATCCAGAGCTCATGCTTCTTCGTGCCTTCCCAGAAGCGCTGCGCCTCAGGGCTGGGAGTGGGTAGCGGTTTGGGGTACTTCTGGTTGGACATCCGACCTAACGTTTACGTGAAGATAGACGGTGCGGTCAAGGGGGCAACTTTGCTTGTCCGTATGTGGGGCCCCGTGCTATACTCCCGCTCGGTTAGCGATAAAATTCACAAACGGATTCTCTTCCTATGCTGCCTGAGTGGGGACAAGTCGGATTTCTCCTCCTGATCGCCATCATCTTCCCCATTAGTGGTATCGGTGCCTCGTGGCTCTTCGGCCGCATCGGCATCCGCCCCGAGTACCCGGATCGCATCAAAGAGGACACCTACGAGTGCGGCGTCGAGACTGAAGGCTCCGCGTGGGTGCAGTTCAACTTCCGCTACTACTACTTCGCGCTGCTCTTCGTCATCTTCGACGTCGAGGCCGTCTTCCTTTACCCCTACGCCGTTTCAGGCGAACGCCTCGTGCTCGCCGGCCTGATCGAGATGTTGACGTTCGTCGGCATCCTCTTTATCGGCCTCCTCTACGCCTGGCGCAAGAACGCACTGGAATGGACCTAGGGCGTTGACCACCTGCCTCACCGGTATCCAGATCGCCCACCTGATCGACGGGCAGTTCCCGGACGCCGTGGAGGACGCTCAGCCGGAGTTCGCGACCGTTAAATCAGAGAGCCTCGTCGAAGTGCTCACCTGGCTCCGCGACGATCCCGATCAGGAGTACAAGTTCCTCAGCTCGCTCACCGGCGTCGACCGCATCCAGTGGTTCGAGGTCGCCTATCATCTCGAGTCGTTCAAGCATAACCGCGCGGCTACGATCAAAGTCCGTAGCAGCGACCGCGAGAACCCGTCCGTCCCGTCCGTCGTCCCGGTCTGGCCGGGCGCGCAGCTCCAGGAGCGCGAGGCTTATGACCTCCTCGGCATCCGTTTCGAGGGCAACCCGGATCTGCGGCGCATCTTCCTCTGGGATGGCTTCGCTGGCTTTCCGCTGCGCAAGGACTACCTGAACCTCCCGGGTGGCCAGATGCCCGGCCTCGAGCGCTTCCCCGGCGAGCCGGGCGCCGAACTCTCCGGACGGGGTACCGAATGACGATCAAGTCCGAGCCGTTCGTCGTCAACGTCGGGCCGCAGCACCCCAGCACCCACGGCGTCTTTCGCCTGCGCCTGACTCTGGACGGCGAGAAGATCATCGACGCCGACATGGTGATGGGCTACCTCCATCGCTCGATGGAGAAGCTCGCCGAGGAGCGCACCTACACCCAGAACATCCCCTTCACCGACCGCACCGACTACCTCGCCGCCATGACCGGCAACCTCGCCTACGTGATGGCGGTCGAAAAGCTGATGGACATCGAGGTCCCGGAGCGCGCGCAGTTCCTGCGCACGATCATGGCCGAACTCCAGCGCATCGCCAGCCACAGCATGGCCATCGGCATCTTCGCCAACGACTGTGGCGCCTGGCAGACGCCGGTCATGCACATGTTCCGTGACCGTGAAAAGATCCTCGACCTCTTCGAGATGGCCTGCGGCGCGCGCCTGACTCTGAACTACATGCGCATCGGCGGCGTTTCCAGGGACATTCCCGACGAGTGGATGCCGCAGGCGAAAAAGCTGCTGAAGGAGCTGCCGAAACGCTTCGCTGAGTACGAAGACCTCCTCCTTAGCAACGAGATCATCGTCGCCCGCTCGCGCGGTGTCGGTGTGCTTACGCCTGAACAGGCGATCGCCTACTCCTTGAGCGGACCGATGCTGCGTGGCAGCGGCGTCGCCTGGGACATTCGCAAGGCCGATCCCTACGCCGCCTACGGCAAGATCGACTTCGACATCGCCGTCGGCACGAACGGCGATGCCTACGACCGCTTCGTCATACGGCTCGCCGAGCTGCGCCAGAGCTTGCACATTCTCGACCAGGCGCTCGACATGATGCCGGACGGCCCGGTCCACCAGCGCCTCGGCACCTCGACGGTCCAGCCGGGCACTCAGCCGATCGCGCCGCTCGTCTTCCGGCCGCCGGTCGGTGAGGTGTACAGTCGCATCGAATCGCCTCGTGGCGAACTCGGCTACTACATCGTCAGCGATGGCGGCCCCTCGCCGTTTCGCTTCCACATCCGCTCGCCCTCCTTCATCAACCTCACCCCCCTCAAGCTAATGACCGTCGGCTCCACTCTGGCCGACGCCATCGTCATCCTCGGCAGCGTCGACATCGTCGTTGGCGAGGTGGACCGCTAGATGGCGATCCTCCTTAGAGGTGAGTGGTACGACCTGCGAGACCTTGCCAACCCGATCCGTGAACTGATCGACGGCCTCGGCCTGCCTGACGCCGCCGACTACGTGCTCTGGAGCCTCATCGCCTGCGTGGCCATACTGACGTGGCTCGTCCTCAGCGTGACTGCCTTCATCTGGATCGAGCGACGCGTCGTCGCCCTGATGCAGAACCGCAAGGGGCCCAACCGCGTCGGCCCCGCCGGACTCCTGCAGCCCATCGCCGACACCATCAAGCTCCTGCTCAAGGAGGCGATCACGACCCGTGGCGCGGACCGGCTGCTCTTCTGGCTCGCTCCGATCATCGTCTTCATCCCGACGATCGTCGTCTTCGCCGTCGTCCCTTTCGGCGAATCGATGGTGCTCGCCGACCTCAACGTCGGCGTTCTCTTCGTGATCGCCGTCGCCGGCATCATGACGCCGGCCATCTTCATCGCCGGCTGGTCCTCCAACAACAAGTGGAGCGTTTACGGCGCCATGCGTGAAGCCTGCCAGATGGTGTCGTATGAAATTCCCATGGGGATGGCCTTGCTGCTGCCGGTCATGGTAGCGGGCAGCTTGAACCTCAACACCATCGGCCAACAACAGTCCGGCGGATGGTTCACTTGGTTCTGCTTCCAGAATCCATTCATGTTTGCCGCAGCCCTGGCCTACTACATTGCTTCGCTGGCGAGCTGTAAGCGGGCTCCGTTCGATCTCGCCGAATCGGAGAGCGAGTTGGTGGCCGGCTTCCACACGGAGTATTCCGGTTTCCGCTGGTCGATGTTCTTCTTCGCCGAGTACTGCGCCATGTTCGTGGTCAGCGGCTTGGCGACGATCCTGTTCTTCGGCGCGTGGTATTCACCGTTGTCCGAGGCTTGGCTTTCCGCTCACTTGAGCGGTGTCTGGAAAGTTCAAGAGGGCTTCGGTAAGACGTTCATCATGGGAATCCTGGGCAGCGGGCCGCTGTGGTTCATTCTGAAATGCGCGCTCTTGATTTACATCC
>JADFTG010000060.1 GCA_022560365.1 Chloroflexota bacterium
GCAGATCATCCTTCAGAAGTACCCCGATCGCGAGTTCGAGGTGGTTGAGTTCGGACCCAGGGACTATCGCCTCATCGTCCGCGGTGGCACAGGCGACCTCGAAGGAATCCACGAGGCCCTGGACGGTCGCATGTCCGACATCCTCGTCGACCACGACATCTGGATCGTCATCCTGGCTGAGAGCAAGCGGCAGGCCGCCTAGTGTTTAAGGACGAGATCGAACGCGTGATGCACGAGCTTCCGTATGGCCTTTACATAATCGGATCGCGTGAGGAAGACGACGGTAAGGTCAACGGCATGATGGCCGACTGGGTGATGCAGGTCTCGTTCGAGCCGCGGCTGGTCGCCGTCGCCTTCGAGGGCGACTCGCACACGCTGGCCAACATCCGGGCGCGCACGTTCTTTACGGTGAACCTCCTCTCGCAGGACGAGGAGAGCATGGAGCTGGCGCGCCGCTTCGCCCAGCCGTACAGCGGCGAGAAGATCAAGGGACGCAGGGGCCCGGAGGCGACAGCCCTCCACTACAAGCTCGACGGCTTGCCTTACGACGTCACGGATAACGGCTGCCCGGTGCTCGAAGCGGCGATGGCCTGGTTCGAGTGCCAGGCGGAAGAGTTCGTGCCGATGGGCGACCACATCGTCGCCGTCGGTCGTGTCCTCGACGGCGCGATGGTGCGAGAAGCGGAGCCGCTGACTTCCGCTTACACCGGCTGGACCTACAGCGGCTAGCTGAGGCCGTCGTCGCCGCTGTTTGCCGCCTCGGCCAGCGTGTGCTTCAGGCGGCGCACCTGCCACAGGTGCTCGAGGTCGTGCTGCGCTAGCTCGCGCGCGATCATTTCGATCGTAATCTCGCCGCGGTAAGGGTGCGTGACTTCGCGCCGCCAGTCCCAGTCGCGGAGCATCCAGAGGAGGGACGCCGTCTGGCGGCGCAGGTTGCGGACCTCACTGAGAACGCCCTGCAGATCCACGCTGCGGTAGTCGCGCTCGAACGGCAGCACGTCGATGTCCCAGACCGGCAGGCGCTTGTTGGGCTCCTCCGTGGCCGACGTCAGCTGGCGGAGCGCAAGCTCCTCAGCATCGCGCAGGTGGGCGGCGATCTCCTTGAGCGAGAGTTCGTCCTCAGCCGGACGGTGGCGCAGTGTCGCCTCGTCCAGGCCAGCGAACTCCGAGACAAGCGTGCCGCCGGCCTCGCGCAGCGCCTTCATCGCCCAGCCGGCTGAATCCCGTTCCTCCAGTTGCACGCGGCCATTGTACGCTGTTGCCGCTGCCTTCACGCCGCCCTAACATCTAGCCTGATCCCATGAGTCCCGAGTCGTTGCCCTACGCCCTGCTCATTTTGCTCGTTGAACTCACTGTCGGTGGGCTCTGGGTGCTCTACTTCTCACAGCTCCGTGGGCAGTCCACGCCGTCGTTCGTCAAGTTCGGCGCGGCGACGGTGGCGGTCGTCGCCGTCATCACACTGGTTGTCGCCGCCCAGATCGAGGTTGGCGGGGACGTCGACGGCTATCCGCTCGACGGTTCGTACGCGGATGAGCTGCGCTGGTCGCTGGCGGCCGTCTTCGGGCTCACCGTCCTGCACACAGCCGCGACTATGCGCGAACAGCGCATCCCGGCGCTGGCGCTCGGCGGCGCCGCCTCCGTCGCCGGCGTCGTGGCGATCGCGTTCCTCACGCAGGTGATTTCCGGGCCTACGTGGGGGTTCGCGCTCGTCTTCGGCAGCCTGGTGATCGCGGCGCTGGTCGTCGGCGCTGTCTCGCAGGGGATGGTCCTCGGCCACTGGTATCTCGTCACGCCGCGACTGCCGGAGCAGCCGCTGCGCGAGATGACGGGGCTCCTCGTCGTAGTGATGGTGATTCAGATGGTGCTGCTCGTGCCGGCGCTCGCGCTGCCACACGACACGCCGGTGACGAGCGTCGATACGGAGATCCTCTCGAATCCCTTCTTCTACCTGCGCGTGGGCGGCGGCATCGCCTTTCCGGCGCTGCTCGCCTGGATGGCGTTCGATGCCAGCGGCGTGCGGGCGATGATGTCGGCGACGGGGCTGCTCTACATCGCCATGGCGCTCGTGCTAGCAGGTGAGGTTGTGGGCCGCGGGCTGATGTTCGCCTCAGGCGTTCCGAATTGAGGTAGAATTTGAGTCACCCCGCTTCGGGGCCTGAAGGGAGAAACGATGGCAGAAGGCAAGACGGAGACCCGCACGCTCAAGGTGGGTGACGACGCGCCCGACTTCGAGCTCAAGGACGAGAACCGGCAGGACTTCAAACTCAGCGAGCAGCGCGGCAAGAACGTGGTGCTCAATTTCTTTCCCGCAGCCTTCTCGGGCATCTGCACCCAGCAGATGCCCCGCATCGAGGAGCAGAAGGCGCTGTTTGGTGACGACGCGGTCGTCGTCGGCATCAGCGTCGACGGCGCATACGCGCTCAAGGCGTTCGCCGAGCAGACGAAGATCGGGTTCCCGCTCCTGGCCGACTTCTACCCGCATGGCTCAGTCGCCGAGAAGTACGGCGTCTTCCTGCCGGTCGGCGTCTCCGAGCGCGCCGTGATCGGCATCGACAAGGAGGGCGCCGTCGCCTATATCAACGTCAACCCGATCCTGGAAGTGCCAGACCTGACGCCGTGCTCCGTCGCCCTCGGAGGTTCGAGCTCTAGCGATGACTGAGAGTGCTGAACTGGTGGCGCGCGTCAGCGCCGTGATGCGGGGCGCCTTCAGCGCGGCGCGGGCCGGCTGACTACTCGTCCGGCGTGATCGTAAACTCGGTCCACATACCCTGGGCGTAGTGCGACGTCTCGGCACCGTCGATGTCCTCGACGATGTTACAGAGCAGCACGTAGTTCCCCGGATCCAGCAAGTAACTGCGACTTGTCACGTCGCCCCCCTCGATGCCGTCGATGTCGTGCTTGACGTCGACGCCGCCCGCATCGTCGTCGAAGGAACCATTGTCCTTCGTGGGGAGTTCAGCACCGGGTATGTCCGAGCGGACGATCAGCAGTTCGTGCTCGCGCTCGCCGGCGTTCTTGATATCGAACTTGATCGGACCCTCTGGGAGCGTGTCCACGTCGGTGACAACCGACCATTCATCAAGAGTGAGCTCGACGTCGCCGCCCTCGCCGGTGCTGCCGCAGGCCGCGAGCAAGAACACGAGGAGAAGGGCAGCGGGAAGAACGAGAATCCTCACGGGGGGGCTTCCTTTCGAGCTGACGACGCGTGCCGGGACGATTATAGCAGCCGCTTAGCCCAGGTTGCCCGTGCGCCGTGCGATTTCGTTGAGGCGCGCGATCCGCTTCTCCGTCGGCGGGTGCGAGGCGAAGAATGAGGCGAAGTCGATCTTGCCCAGCGGGTTGACGATGAACAGGTGCGAGACGGCCGGGTTGACCTCCATCGGCCGCACCTTGCTGTAATCCTGCAGCTTCTGCAGCGCGCTCGCCAGTGACATCGGATTGTGCGTGATCGCCGCGCCGGTCGCGTCCGCGCCGAACTCGCGCTGACGGGAGATGGCGCTGCGGATCACCATCGCGGCCATCGGCGCCAGGATGATCATCGCCAGCATTACGACAATGCCGCCGATCCCGCGCCGGCCGCCGAAGATCAGCGCGAAGCGGCCCATGAACGCCAGGAACATGATCGCCGTGGCGACCGAGGCGACGATAGCGTTGATGAGGATGTCCTTGTTCTTGATGTGGCCCATCTCGTGGCCGAAGACCGCCAGCAGCTCGCGGTCGTCCAGGATGCGCATGATGCCGGTCGTCGCGGCGACGACCGCGTGCTTCTCGTTACGGCCGGTCGCGAAGGCGTTGGGCGAGTCGTTCTGGATGACGCATACCCTGGGCTTCGGCATCCTGGCCATCGCGCTCGCCTCGTCGACGATCTTGTGCAGCCTCGGCTCCTGGTCGGGCGTTACTTCCTTGGCGCCGGTCATGCGCAGCGCCAGCTTGTCCGAGAACCAGTAAGAGCCGATGTTCATCGCCAGCGCGAAGATCAGCGCGAGGATCAGGCCGACCTGGCCGCCGACGAAGAATCCCAGCGCAAGGAGCACGCCGGAGAGTAGTGTCAGGAGGAATATGGCTTTCAGATTATTGATCACTCAGATCACCTTTCGAGGAGCGGAACTAACGTTTCTCCACACATCCAGCTTAAAGCAACCGATTTGGCCTCACAAGGAAGGGGCCGATCCCCACACGGTCGTCCGTATACGGCGTAGCGCATCCGCGATCCGTGGGCCGTACCAGCAAACATCCTTGCCATCCACTATATGGATACGTGATTCGTCGATCTCCGGGATCGCCTGCGCGACTTCCTTGACGTGCTTTGGCCGGAAGCGATACGGCTCGTCCGGCAGGATCACGACGTCCGGCCGCCTCGCCGCCACGTCCGCCAGTTCGATCTCCGGGTAGCGTTTGTTGCTATCGCCGTAGACGTTCTGCAGGCCGCAGGACGAGAGGAAGTCGTGCATGTAGGTGTCCGGTCCGATCGTCATCCACTTATCGCGCCAGATGGGGCAGAAGACGCGCAGGGGCGTGCGGTCGCGGTCCGCGGCGCGGGCCAGCGCGGCCTCCGCCTCAATCGCGGCGACGACCGGCGCCGCGGCGTCCTTCTTGTCCGTGATTTCGGCGAGCGTACGCATCATCATCGTGGCGTGGATGACCGTGCGCGGGTAGGTCACGAAGACCGTCAGCCCCGCTGCCGCCAGAGCTTCGATGTCCGCCTTCTCGTTCTCCTCGGCGTTGGCGATCACGAGGTCCGGCTTAAGCTTCGCAACCGTCTCCACGTCGACGTTCTTCGTACCGCCGACCTTCGGCACGTCCGCGACGCCGTCCGCTGGCTCGGTGCAGTACTTTGTAACGCCGACGATGCGCTTGCCAAGATTGAAGGCGAAGAGCGCTTCCGTGATGCTCGGGACGAGCGAGACGATCCGCCGGGGCGGCCGCTCGATCTCGACCGTCCGCCCCAGTGCGTCAGTCCAGTTCATGCGCCGCGTCCGTCAATTGGGGCGCTCGTCGAGAGTGACGACAGTGGTCTCGGCGTCTCCATCACGTATGTAGCTTACATCGACTGTTTCGCCTGGGCCGTGTTCGAGCAGCGCCCGGTACAGATCCGTGATGCTTTCGACACTCAGGTTCCCGATCTCGACGATGATGTCGCAGTCCTCGAAGCCGCCTTCGGCCGCCGGCGTGCCCGCCTCAACGCTAGTCACGAGGACGCCGCTGTCTGCTTCGACTCTGCAATTGTTTTCGTTTGCGCGGCTCACGGCCGCGGTACCGATGCCGATGTAGCCGCGGTTCACGACACCGTCCGCGATCAGCTTGTCGACGACGGGCTTCGCCAGGTCCATCGAGACCGCGAGGCCGATCCCCTCGGCGATGCCGCCCTGACCGCGCAGCACGGCTGTCGTAATCCCTACGACCTTGCCGTCTGCCGTCACCATTGGCCCGCCTGAGTTGCCAGGGTTGATCGCGGCGTCCGTCTGGATCGCGTCGGCGATGAACACTGCGCCCTCGTTGACCTCTCGGTTCACGGCGCTCACCACGCCCTTGGTGACGGTTGGCCCGCCAGCGAGGTTCAACGCGTTGCCCATCGTTATCACTTCTTGGCCGACGCGAAGCGACGATGATGTGCCCAGCGGGACCGCCGTCAGGCCGCCGGCGTCGATCTTCAGGACCGCGACGTCCGTCCGCGCGTCCCGGCCGACGATCTCGGCGTCGAACGCGCGGCCGTCGCTGAGCGTGACCTCGATTTCGTCTGCCGGCTGGTCGTCGTCGCCGCTAACGACGTGGTTGTTGGTCACGATGTAGCCTGCCTCATCAATGATGAAGCCGGTGCCAACTCCCTGTTGCGTGAACGATTGCTCGAACTGGTTGAGATTCGTCACGATCACTCTGACGTGAACGACGGAAGGCCGCAACTGTTCGACGAGCTGGAGGCACATCTCGACCGCGAGGCGCTGCCGCGCCGCCGGGGCGAGTTCCGCAGCGGCCAGCGCTCGCACCTGCTGCCGGGCGTCATTTCGACACGAATGTGGATTAAGCAGCGCACCTTCGCGTGCGAGCAGCTCCTCACGCGCTGGGCGGAGCCGCTCACCATCTGGGCGGGCCTGCTCCGCGGGCGCTTGGGCGAGGCCTGGGAAGAGCCGCCGACCAGCGCCGGACCAAGCAGCCCGCCGCCGCATGATCCAGCCTCAGAGACGGGCCTGCTCGACCGCGCCTGGCGGCTCCTGCTGGAGAACCAACCGCACGACTCGATCTGCGGTTGCAGCGTCGACCAGACACACGACGAGATGCGCCCTCGTTTCGACCAGTGCGAGCAGATCGGCGAGGACCTGGCGCACGAGGCGATGAGGCGTATCGGCGCGCAGGGGCCCGCGGAGCGCGTCTTCGTATTCAACCCGCTGCCCGGCCCGCGCAGCGACTTCGTCAGCGTAACCGTTCCGGCGAAGCGCGGCGTCCTGCCTGTCGCGCTTGTCGACGAACAGGGGCGGCGCTGGTCCTGTCAGCCCGTCGCGTCCGAAGGACCGACGACCGGCCTCCGAGACCGGCTCACGGTCGGCTTCGTCGCCGGCGACGTCCCCGGATTCGGCTACCGCACCTACGCGGTCGAGTACGGACAACCGTCATCCGCAGCTCCGACCGCGCCGCCGCGCATCGAAAACGAATGCTTCAGCGTAGAGGTAGACCCGCGTGACGGCTCGCTCTCGGTGGACGACAAGCGCACTGGCCAGCGACTCGAGGGGCTGAACCGGCTCATCGACAGCGGCGATCGGGGCGACGAGTACAACTACTGCGCTCCGGACCCCGACGTAATCGTCGACGCTCCAGCCGCAGCCCCTCGGGTGCGACTCCTGGAGAAAGGCCCGGCGCGCCAGACGTTGGAAGTGCGCATGGAGTATCGCCTGCCAGGGAGGCTAACAGCGAAGCGACGCCGCAGCCGTCGGACGGTCCGCTGCCGCATCCGCGTGTTGGTCAGCCTCTCGCCAGGCGTGCCACGCATCGACATCCGCACGGAGT